>NZ_JBNPMC010000027.1:0-52305 GCF_050313795.1 Bariatricus sp. SGI.154 | reverse complement strand
ATAATGTTGCCATTTATGATTATAGCAAAGAATCAATATTTATTCCATACCTATTAAGAAATAGTTTTTCTAATAAAATCATCGGAGTCATCATCTTTTGTATCTTCATTTATTTCTTCGGAAAGTTGAAGAAAGATATCTGCCAGATCTTCTTTCTTCTGTTCTGGCGCCATTTCCTCGAATGCTTCTAATATTGATTTTTTTAATTCTTCTAATTCATCCATAACATGACCTCCTGCACCATTAGAATAATACATATTCGGAGAAAATAGGAGCGGTAATATATGGAAATAAAGCAAGTTGAAATCTCATATTCCTTCCATTATAATGAGATGTAGAGTTACAGTCTATATAAGCCAAAGTAATCGGATGATACGTGGATTACGAGATAATTGAAAGATAGAGATATTTAATGATTGGAGAAAGGTTATGAAAAGAAATGGACCAAGGAAGGGCATGTCTAAGACTGTTTTTTTCCTCAGTTGGACTATTTGGCATTTTGTGCTGATGACAGTTGTAGGTTGTGGAGTAAATCTGATGGGAAAGGACTATCTGTCGGTGAACCAGGAGATGACACGTCTTGTGCGTTGGTTTGCGTTTTATGGTGCAACAGTGTTGTCTTACTGGATGTTCATTGCGCTGCCTCTTATCTACGTGATTCATTATGGGGTGAGGAAGAAGTTAAAACCTTTGTTCCGAGTATTCTGGGAGCGCTGGTATCTGTATCTGTTTATAAGATTGTTTTTCGGGATGATGTTATGGATTCTTATGCTGCTTATTTTTAATAAAGTAAGTCCGGGGAGCAGAGGGGGATATTATCTGTATATGGTCTTATACTATTCCACAATAGTGTTTATTGGATTGCTTGTTCTGGAATGGATTTTAGCGATAGGTTTTGCAATTTTGAATTACGTATGTTCATTGCGGAATCGGCCATTGATTGCGCTGGAACATATGCCGGAATTTTGGGAAGGTGAAAATCAAAGAGAAGATGTGAAAGTATCGGATTTCTCTTTGGATAAGGAACAGGAGACGTTTATGCTTTCGGACGATGATCGGAAAAAACGTCCGCTCAGAGCTGTGATTGCATGGGGATTAACTACAGGATTCCTTCTTGTGATGTGGTATATTGTTTTTTATCTTCCACGTGCGGAACAACTGGTTTTCTCAGGGGGGATTATAGGGGCTCTCGTTGCTCTGACTATGATGGCAACTGTTCAGTTGTTTTGTCTGATTGGTACTTTACGGAGAAGGAAAGAACTTTATAAGGTGCATGTATATAGCACGGGAAATGGCTGCGCGGGCGAGGAGGAACAGGATGAGAAATAGAATGATTCGTATTTTTGTCAGTTCCACGTTTCAGGATTTTAAGTCTGAGAGAGATCTGCTGGCGAAAGAAGTGTATCCGGAACTTGAAGAATTGTGTAGGAACAATGGATTCTCCTTTCAGATTATTGACTTGAGATGGGGCGTGTCCCAACAGAATTCAATGGATAATCGCTCTTTACAGATCTGTTTTGACGAGATTGAACGCTGTCGTAAGATTTCTCCTAAGCCGAATTTTCTTGTGCTTTCGGGATGGAGATATGGATGGATTCCACTTCCCTGTTCTATTGCGGAAAAAGAATGGGAGATATTGGTTAATGGATTGTCGGAGGACTCCAGAGAATATAGTCTTCTGAGTAAATGGTACAGGCAGGATTGTAATGACTGGGACAGATTGTATATATTACAACCGAGAACAGGGGAGTATCAACAGGCAGATGTATGGGCGCAGACTGAGAAAGAACTGAAAGAGGTATTATTTGCACTGGCAAAGGAACGGCTTTCGGAGGATTCTCTGGTGCAATATGGGCTGTCGGCAACAGAGCAAGAGATTTATCATGGGTTATTTTGGGCGCAAGATGCGTGCAGTCATACACTTGTCTTGATGCGGGAAGGAGCGCCGGGCGAGTGTCAGGATGAGTCGGATCTTATACCTGCAAAATTCCTTCAGGAGAAGATACGGACATTTTCTGATGGGGAGGTTGCGCCAAAGATACTGCCTTATCGTATAGACGAGGAAATACCGCTTAAAGCGGCAAAGGAATATCTGAAGAATATCATTGAAGAGCAGATTGCTGCGGTTACAGACCTGTCATTGTATGAGCAGGAATGTAATGCGGTGGATGCCGAACTTCGGAAAGTAATGGATACTTATATTCCGGTGTCGGATAACAATGAGCGTTTTCAAGAATTTGTGGAAAAGGACAGGGGGAGAGCCGTTGTAGCAAAAGGACTGTCCGGAAGTGGTAAGACTACGATGCTAAAGTACTGGCATGGGAATCACCGGGAGAATTCAGTGGCGGTGTTTGCAGATGTGCAGCCACAGTGCAGAAGTATTCTACACGCGCTTCGATTCTGTATCAGGCGGTTGACAGAGATGGGATATATCGCCTCGGTAGAGGAAGTGCTTGACTATGATAATTGTCTGGAGTGGTTCGAAAAGCAGTTGAGTCAAGGACGAGGGAAGATGCCGCTGACGGTTATTCTTGATTCTGTGGACCAGATGAGTGATTGGAAGCAACTTCGAAGAAGTATATTCCAAATGAAACTTCCGGAGAATATCACGCTTGTGATCAGCTGTATTTCAGAAGATTCACTTACAGAGTATGATAAACGATTAAGCGTGCCAACCTTTGAGATGCATCTTCTCGGTAAGATGTCTGCAGTACAGATGCTTGAGGCAAAACTTGCGATGATGCACAGGCGTCTGTCGAATACATCGGAAAATGCACAGAAAAGTATCATTGAAAAAATGCTGCCAGAGGAGGTATCACCTCTTTATATTCAATTTCTCGGAAGCCTCTGCTATAAACTTCACAGTTATGACAGACCGGATTTTCCGAAATTTGCAACAATAAAAGAACTTATCCGATATGTGATAGAGCGGCAGAGTGTAGATAATTACCCGGTGCTTTATCAACATACACTAGGATATTTTTTGCTTGCAAAAGATGGATTTAGCGAACAGGAGATTCTTGAGATATTGTCTCTTGACAGACAGGTATGCGATGAGATTAGAAGTCAGACTGAGTGGGATTTTAAAGGGAAAGTACCGTCTGTTCTGTGGGCACGCCTCTATTGTGAGATTGATGATTTTCTGATGGAAGTGGATAGTGGAGGAATCAGGCTGTTTCGATTTAGTCATGTACTGCTTAACGATGTGCTAAGAGAATTTATCGGAGAGGAAACGCTTGCTCAGTTAGCGGGAAATATAAAGCAATTTTTTACAGAGCAGCCACTGACCTACCGGGAGCAAGATGGCAGTCTGCTGGTAAATACACGAAAAATAAATGAATTATATCCGATTCTTTCTTATCTGCAGGATTGGGAGGAGATCGGAGAACTTCTGAAGAATCCTATATATATCGATTGCTATATCCGGTGCGGCATGTATCAAGAGATTCTTGCACAACTTACAAGGCTGAAAAGTACATCCCAGTTTACAACGGCACACAATCGGATATTGAAGATTCTAAAGAAGAATTACATTCTCTTGCAGACCTGGAATGATTGCTTTAGACAACTCATGTGTGGAGAAGGTTTAGCCGAGCCTTCTATATTGGAGGAGGTTGGTCAGAAGTATTTTCTTAAAAGAGAACGTGTTTCTAGAGCAGAAGAGAGTCAGTTGTACGACCAGGCAGTGTTCATACCGGATAGTTCGTCTCGGAAAAAGGCATTAAGAGGTGATGGGATAATAGCGATTTTGTCAGATGGAATGATTCAGATGTTTGACTGGAATAAGGGTGTAATGTTACCTGTCACTTGTGAGGTTGGAGCAGAATACAGTGATATATATTGGGAGGACGATAAACTGGTTGTGCGCGGTGAATATTGTCGTAAGATTCTGTGTTTTGGCGGAGAGGAATTGTATGTAACGGAACAGATGACGTGTGAGTCTGTGTATAATCTTCGAAAAGAAGGCGGACAAGAAGAGGTTGTAAAACATGCCGGCGGAATGTGGGAATCGGATATTGTTTTGTGGCAGGGGAGACCGGTATTTTTTTATTACACGGGGAAAAAGTTGAAAAAAACGGAGTTGTTTTATCCGAATGATATAACTCTGCGAATCTATCTGAATGGTTCGTTGGCTGCTGTGTTGATTGATCTTAGGCGGATTGAGATTGTTGATTTGGACAGGCGGAGAGTTCTTCAGAGTTTTGATCTCGGATGTGTCTCGAATATTGCGTGGTGCCAATCGGGGGAACAGATTCTGGTAAGTCTCGAAGATGATAGGATTCTGGTGCTTTCGGTAGAACTATCTGCAGAAGGAACTGAGTTAACCGGTCCTGATGAAGGTTATGCGGCATATCAGCGTCGTTATAAATATTCATTTTATCAAAAGGAAGCACAGCAGATTGTGTCTGCTTTTTCTGAGCAGATATGGAACGAATCGTTGCCGGTAAAACAGGAAGTGGATAATTGCATTCCGATATTGGCTGCATTTTCTGTGGAGAAAGATTGGGTGGCATATTATTATAATTATTACAATCAAGGAATTGTGCGACTGCATCGATTGTCTGACGGAGAAATTCTTGGAGAAAGCCAGGTAGATATGGTGTTCCAGGCAGATGCCGTAAGAACGGCATTTTACCCGGCATGTAGTGGAAAGAAACTGGTTCTTATATCGAAGGGGCGGGCACATGTCCTTGATATAGGTAAGATGAAGTGGAAAGAAGAGAACGGGGAAGCGATGGCGGGGGAATTGTATCCTGCGCTTCCCAAGGCTGCAGAAGAATTACTTAGGCATCAGTATCCGGAAGAGATAAGAAATTGCTATCCTCCGGAGAGGGGAGAAGATACGCTTTCCGTTGGATTGCCGTGGCGTACTAAAATTATGGAAAAATGCTTGGAAATATGCATGGAGATAGTTGTATCTATATTATCAATTGTTTCTTTGCGTCCATTCCGAAAAATGATTAAGATGAGAAAGAATTCCCTGGTGTGGCAGTTTCGGCAGTTGGAGAATTTGCCGGTTTATGGATTGGGTGGGTTCTATGTCATGCCGAATACATCCAGAGGGCTGCTGCACGTATGTGATTCTGCCGGAAACTGGATTTGCCATGAGCAGTTTGAACGACCGATATGGGCGGTGGATATAGTAAATGATGAAATTCATGTTTTACTTCAGAATTCTTTAGTACCGGTGGTAATGAAACTTGAAAATATTTGATATAATTAGGTTGTTCACGGAGTATAGTAATTTGTTTGTAGTAATATATGGGAAAATGTGAATCATAAGGAGGAGACAAGATATATGATAGGAATTATCGGAGCAATGGAAGAAGAGGTTGCAGCACTGAAGGAAGACATGGACATCCAGGAGACGGTAGAGCAGGCATCCATGGTGTTCTGCAAAGGAACTCTGTGCGGCAAGGACGTAGTAGTAGTAAGAAGCGGAATTGGCAAAGTAAATGCGGGAATCTGTGCACAGATTCTGGTGGACAAGTTCCAGGTAGATACTCTGATCAATACTGGAATTGCAGGTTCTCTTGATGCAAGAATTGATATCGGGGATATGGTAATCTCCACAGATGCGCTGCATCATGACATGGATGCTACGCTATTTGGTGATGCGCTGGGACAGGTGCCGAGAATGGATACGCTGTCATTCCCGGCAGATGAAGCCTTGGTTCAGAAGGCAGTACAGGCGAATGAGAAGGCGAATCCGGATATTCATACATTCACCGGAAGAATTGCAAGCGGCGACCAGTTTATTGCATCAAAAGAAGTGAAAGAAAGGATTGTGAAGAATTTCCACCCATTATGTGTCGAAATGGAAGGGGCAGGAATTGCCCACGCAGCCTACCTGAATAAAGTTTCGTACGTCATAATCCGTGCCATTTCGGACAAAGCTGACAACAGCGCCACCATGGATTACCCGACCTTCGAACGCAAGGCAATCGCCCACAGCGTAAGGCTTATGAAAGAATTGCTGGCAATGATCTAGAGGGATCGCAGAAGAAAATTCTTTCGAATCTGACAGTTTACCCCATCTGTGGATGCGGAATCTGTAGAACGGTTTTTGAGCTCTCCTTTGGAATTTCAGTTATAATTCTAATCAGAAGGAGGGCTTTTTTATGTTAGAAATCATATTGGAAAAGTACGTATTATTCGTACTAATGGGAATCCTGACAGCCATAGGGATTGTGAGTAAATGTATTGTCAATGTCACCTTGAAGAAACTGGTGCGTGCAGCGGGAAATATGAGTAAGAGCAACCATCCGCTGATGCGTCTGGTTCGTGCCAAATTCGAACATGCCAGCATGGTGAGTGACAAGGTGGAGAATGTCAGGGTATTTGTGGACAAGTACTTATATGAGTACAAGGTACTGGGGATGAAACTTCACGGTTGGAGAAGATTAGAGAAGGTGGCGGCTGGCTTATGTCTGCTGGTCGGAGCAGCGGGAGCATTGCTGGAATACAGTGTGAATGGCATGAGTGACATGGTGCTGGAGACTGGGGCTACGGGGGCAGGGCTTGCCATACTGGTTTATCTGGTACATCTGACTACAGATGAGAACTACCGGATGGATGCAGTACAGAATTATATGGTAGATTACCTGGAGAATGTCTGCCGTCACAGATATGAGAAGACCTACCAGAGGGAACTCAAGGTTCTGGCACAGGATAATAATCAGATGGGAGCGGCGGAATTCGGAGCGATGCCGGACGAGCAGTCTGGGGCAGAAGGAGAACTTCGGGCAGAGAGAGTGCAGAAGATAGCGGGAGAGAGTTATGCACAAGGCAGATCGGAGCAGAAGATAGCGGGAGAGAATTATGCACAAGGCAGATCGGAGATGACGAAATCCTATGAATCTGCAAGAGACTATGGTCAGGAAAAAGACCGCGGCGCGGTGGACGAACTGAGTGCGGCCGGAAGATTGTATGCAATGGAGACGGCAAAGGGTGATAAGGAGCCGAAGCCGTCAGACGCGACGGAGATTCCGGGTCAGATACCAGAACCGGAAGTGCCAAGACCAATCCCACAGCAGTCGCCGCAGGTTCTGGCGAAAGCCAAGGATAAGAAGTCCAGAAGAGAGAGGGTGGAAGAAGAGATTGACAAAGATGTGGTCATCCGACGGATACTAGAGGAGTTTATGGCTTGATTAAACCTTCCTGATTTGATAAAATAACAATGTATAGATTTTTACGATGGAAGGAAATAGAAGAGTTATTAAAAAGATTATAATGCGTACAATATACGACAGACTAACAGAGTATAGCAATTCGGATTATTATGGGTTCCACATGCCGGGGCATAAGAGGAATCTTAACATGCTGGGAGGGTCGAAGCCCTATGAGATTGACATCACGGAGATCGAAGGATTCGATGACCTCCATCATGCAGATGGAATTCTTGAAGATGCCCAGAGGCGTGCGGCGAAGGTGTATCATGCGGATGAGACGCATTTTCTCGTAAATGGAAGTACCGTAGGAATCCTAAGTGCTATTGCAGGTGTAACAAACAAAGGAGATACCATACTTGTGGCAAGAAATTGCCACAAGTCTGTGTATCATGCCATATATATGAATGAATTGAAGCCGGTGTATCTGATGCCGGCATTCGATTCAGATGCTCAGCTGAATACAGAGGTTTCTGCGGATGATGTTAGGGAGGCTTTGGAGAAGAATCCGAAGATCCGGGCGGTGGTGATTGTGTCGCCTACCTACGACGGAGTCGTGTCAGATGTAGAAGCCATAGCAGAAGCGGTCCATGAGAAAGGCATTCCCATCATTGTTGATGAAGCCCATGGAGCGCATTTTGGCTTTCATCCGTATTTCCCGGAGAATGCGAATGTGCGGGGCGCGGATATTGTAATCCATAGTCTTCACAAGACGCTGCCATCATTGACACAGACGGCACTTCTTCATATGAATGGAGAGATTGTTCGGCGGGAGAAGGTCAGAAGATACTTGCATATGCTTCAAAGCAGCAGTCCGTCTTATGTGTTGATGGCAAGCATTGATGCTTGTGTGGATATGCTTGAGAACCAGGGAGAAGAGTTGTTCGATCCATATGTGGAGATGCTTAAGAGAACGAGGGATCGGCTGACGAGGCTTCAGTATCTCAGAGTGATTCAGACAGAGCATTTTGACAGGTCGAAGATCGTGATATCTGTGAAGGATACAGATATGGAGAGCGGGCAGTTGTATCGATTGCTGCTTGAGGTGTATCATCTGCAGATGGAGATGGTGGCAGGGACATATGTCCTGGCAATGACATCGGTGGGAGATACGGAAAAAGGCATGGAGCGGCTGGCGGATGCACTGGAAGAGATTGATCTGCGGATTGGGAAGCAGATGCCGGAAGAGAGAAAACTGGGAGGTAAGGCGGCTCGGGAGAGTGCCAGTCGGGCAATCGGTGAGCAGACAATGCAATCCGGAATGCCTCTCGATATGCGAATGCCAATGCCGGAAGTTGTATATAGTATAGCGGATATGGAAAACTTGCCGGATGATGTGGCAGAAAAGCCGGAAGATCATTTGCCAGTGGGAGAGATCAGGAATCTTCCGTGGAAAGACAGTGTAGGATATGTGGCAGCAGAATATGCCTACCTATATCCACCGGGGTGTCCGCTGATCGTGCCGGGAGAAAGAGTGTCACAAGAGACGGCAGATATGTTACAATGGTATTATGATCAGCGATTTGCCATTGAAGGCTTGAGAAAAGAAGGCTATATTGAGGTATGGATACATGGGTAAGATCTACTATATGATGGGAAAAAGTTCGTCGGGGAAGGATACGCTTTTTAAAGAAGTAAAAGAAGCGCTGCCGGAACTTAAGACGATCACACTCTATACAACCCGACCGATCCGGGAAGGAGAACAGGAGGGTGTGGAATACTTTTTCGTATCAGAGGACACATTAAATACATACGAGAAGCAGGGTAAGATTATCGAATTTCGGGCATATGACACTGTACATGGAGTGTGGAAGTATGCTACTATTGATGATGGACAGGTGGATCTTGAGAATGCAGATTACCTTGTGATAGGAACATTGGAGTCCTATGATAAGATAAGGAGATATTATGGCGCGGACAGGCTGGTGCCGATCTATATTGAAGTAGAGGATGGAGAACGGCTGATGCGCGCGCTAAAGCGTGAACAGGAGCAGGAGGCTCCGAAGTACGCAGAACTCTGCAGGAGATTCCTTGCAGATACGAAAGATTTTTCAGAAGAGAATCTTAAGAACTTCGGAATTCAGAAGAGGTTCAAGAATGATGACAGAACACGATGCTTAGAAGAGATTATAGGGGAAATACGACATGGGAAGCTTTAAAGATGTGGTAGGCCACAAAGACATTATTAATTATATCAGAAATGCAGTAAGGGAAGATCAGGTATCTCACGCTTATATACTGAATGGAGACCGGGGAGCAGGGAAGAAACTGCTGGCGAATCTTTTTGCAACGACACTGCTGTGTGAGAAGGGCGGACCGAATCCTTGTAATGAATGTCATTCCTGCAAGCAGGCAGAGAGCGGCAATCATCCGGATATCATTAGAGTGACACATGAGAAGCCGAATTCTATCGGTGTAGATGATATTCGTGAACAAGTGAATAACACGATTATGATAAAGCCTTACCAGGGACCATATAAGATCTATATTATTGATCATGCAGACCTGATGACGCCGCAGGCGCAGAATGCGCTTCTGAAGACGATTGAGGAGCCGCCGGCATATGCAGTGATCATGCTGCTTACCGAGAATGCACAGGTGCTGCTTCCAACGATTAATTCCAGGTGTGTTATGCTGAAACTGCGTTACATCAAGGATACTTTGATCAAGAAATATCTGATGGAGACGATGGAAATCCCGGATTATAAAGCAGATGTGTGTACTGCATTTGCCCAGGGCAATATGGGGCGCGCGATCATGCTGGCGAATTCCGAGCATTTTAACGAGATCCGCGAAGAGGCGGTTCAGTTGTTAAAATACATCCATGAGATGGAATTAAGCGAGATTGTGCAGGCTGTGAATAAGATTACAGTCTATAAATTAGAAATCACAGATTATCTGGATATTATTATGATATGGTATCGGGATGTCTTGTTATATAAAGCAACAAAAGATATTGATAAGGTCGTATTCAAAGACCAGATTAGTTATATTAAGGAACAGGCAAAGAAGAGTTCTTATGAAGGAGTTGAGCAGATCTTAAAGAGCCTTGAGACAGCGAAAGCAAGACTGAAGGCGAATGTTAACTTCGATCTGGTAATGGAACTTTTGTTCCTGACGATAAAGGAGAATTAACAGTATGACAAAAGTTATTGGAGTAAGATTCCGTCCGGCGGGCAAGATCTATTTCTTCGCGCCGGGGAAATACAATATTAAGGCGGGGGACAAAGTAATCGTCGAGACGGCTCGGGGCGTTGAATTCGGTTCGGTCGTTACGGGTCAGAGAGAAGTCGAAGATGATAAGATTACCCAGCCTTTGAAACCGGTCATCCGGATCGCGACTCAGGATGATATCCGTAAAGAGGAGAAGAACCGGGAGAAAGAGAAAGAAGCGTTTGGAATCTGTCTTGAGAAGATTCGCAAGCATGGGCTTGAGATGAAACTGATCGATGCAGAGTATACATTTGACAATAATAAGGTGCTCTTTTACTTTACTGCGGATGGAAGAATTGATTTCCGTGAGTTGGTAAAAGATCTGGCAAGCGTGTTCCGTACCAGGATTGAACTTCGTCAGATTGGTGTAAGAGACGAGACGAAGATCCGGGGAGGAATCGGCATCTGCGGGCGTCCGCTGTGCTGTCATACGTACCTGACGGAATTCGCGCCGGTATCCATTAAGATGGCGAAAGAACAGAATCTGTCCTTGAATCCGTCTAAGATATCGGGTGTGTGTGGAAGACTGATGTGCTGCCTGACGAATGAAGAAGAGACTTACGAGGAACTTAACAGTCACCTGCCATCTAATGGGGATCATGTAACAACACCGGAAGGACTGAAAGGTGATGTGCAGTCTGTGAATGTGTTGCGTCAGCTTGTGAAAGTAATTGTGACTCTGGATAACGATGAGAAGGAGATCCGGGAATATAAAGCTGGTGAACTTAAGTTTAAGCCAAGACGTAAGAAGAAGGATATGAAGTTGTCCAAAGAAGAGATGGCACAGTTGAAGGCATTGGAAGAGAAGAATGGGGCGTCTAAGTTAGATGATGAATAATATGAGTGGAACATTCTTAAAACCCGGGGAACGTTTGGATGATCTTCAGATAAAAGGTTACGAAATTATACAAAGTCCCGGGAGGTTCTGTTTTGGGATGGATGCAGTCCTTCTGTCATCTTATGCGAAGGTGAAGAAGAACGAGAAGGCATTGGATCTTGGGACGGGGACTGGAATTCTCCCGATTCTTCTGGAAGCAAAGAATGAAGGTTTGCATTATACCGGGCTTGAGATCCAGGAAGAAAGCGCCGATATGGCAAGAAGAAGCGTTGCATATAACAGACTTCAGGAAAAGATAGAGATTATAACAGGAGATATCAAAGAGGCAGCAGGAATATTCGGTGCTGCCTCTTTTGAGGTAATTACGACGAATCCACCGTATATGATTGGTGAGCATGGGCTTAAGAATGACAATGAGGCACTGTATATCGCACGGCATGAAGCGTTGTGCACGCTGGATGATATCCTGCGGGAAAGTTCCAGGTTACTGAAGCCAAAAGGGCGACTCTATATGGTTCACAGGCCATTTCGTCTGCCAGAGATACTGGCGAAGATGATGGAATACCGGATTGAGCCCAAGAGGATGCGACTGGTGTATCCTTATGTGGACAAGGAGCCGAACATGGTGCTGATTGAAGGGCTGCGAGGCGGGAAACCCAGAATGACGGTTGAGCCGCCGCTGATTGTGTATCAGAAGAACGGAGAATATACAGAGGAATTGGTAAGAATCTATGAAATGCAACCAGATACAAACTGAATGACAGGATAGTGTCGGATAGTATATAGTGTAATATATCTCCATATACGTGTAAATAGAATATTTTGGTGTGATAGTGCTTATGATAGTAGTATAAAAGATGTCGTAAGGAGTATAGAAATGGACGGACAGAATAATGGCATGAAGCAGCAAGAAGATTCGTATGATCGATGTGTCGTGTGTGGGGAATATACGGATATGCAGAAGGACTGGACCTTGGAAATGAGGGAGCATTATGTGGAAGGGGCAGGACAATTGTGTGGAAAATGTTATCGGGAATTATATAAATAAGGATAATAAAGTAAGTGAAGAGGGAGTCGGCCATTTCCATAGCGACTCCTTCCTACCAGTCAATTTCCTGTTCCATCAACATGAATCATTCTATCCATTTACTCCGCCAAAACAGCGTTTACAAATACTACTGTCGATGAAGGAATATCTTTGATTTTGGTACAAACAGAAAAAGATCTGTTTTTTTCTCATGTAATTTAGTTTAAATAAAAATATTGTTTATCTAGCCATCGTACCAATGATTTGGTACAATAAAAACCTAGAGAAAATATAATAGAAAGACAATACCATAGAAAGGTAAAAGATCATATGTGTGGAATAGTAGGATTTACAAGCAACAATATCAATGTGGCCCCCATCCTTCTAGACGGTCTCTCCAAGTTAGAGTACCGTGGCTATGACTCCGCAGGCATCGCCGTACGGGATGGAAGTTCTGAGCCAAAGATTGTAAAAGCGAAAGGCAGGCTAAGGCTCCTGTCTGAGAAGACGAACGGCGGCGCGGCAGTACCCGGCACCTGCGGTATTGGACATACACGCTGGGCTACCCACGGAGAGCCAAGCGAGACGAATGCCCATCCGCATTGCACGGATGATGGGAACGTAGTTGGTGTCCATAACGGCATCATCGAGAATTATGTAGAACTGAAGGAGAAATTAACTCGAAAGGGATATACTTTTTATAGCCAGACAGATACGGAAGTAGCGATCAAAATGGTCGATTATTATTACAAAAAGTATAATATGGGACCAATCGATGCCATTGCAAAGACTATGGTAAGAGTTCGTGGCTCCTATGCGCTGGCTGTTATGTTTAAGGAATATCCGGGCGAGATATATGTGGCAAGGAAGGATAGTCCGATGATTATCGGCGTAGAAGAAGACGAGACATATGTTGCGTCTGATGTTCCGGCTGTTTTGAAATATACCAGACAGGTTTACTATATTGGCAATTTAGAGATGGCAAAGTTGTCTCCGGGTAATGCCGTGTTCTATAATCTGGATGGAGATGAGATAGAGAAGGAACTTGTGGAGATCAAATGGGATGCAGAAGCGGCTGAAAAGGGCGGATATGAGCATTTCATGATGAAAGAGATCCATGAACAGCCAAAGGCAGTCAAAGATACGATCAATTCTGTGGTAACCGTAGATGAATCATCAGGTGCGCAGATTGATCTGTCTTCAGTCGGGCTTACAGAAGAGGAGATACGTTCTATCTCTAATATCTATATCGTAGCCTGTGGCTCGGCATATCACGTGGGAGTGGCTGCCCAGTATGTCATCGAAGATCTGGTGAAGGTTCCGGTGCGAGTAGAACTGGCATCCGAGTTCCGTTACAGAAAACCGCTTTTGGATAAGAATGGCCTTGTGATCATTATAAGTCAGTCCGGAGAGACCGCAGATAGCCTGGCTGCGCTGCGTGAAGCAAAAGCAAAGGGCATCCGGACGCTTGCAATCGTGAATGTGATAGGCTCTTCTATCGCGCGGGAAGCGGATAATGTCTTCTATACTTTAGCTGGACCGGAGATTGCGGTGGCAACAACCAAAGCGTACAGTACTCAGTTGGTCGCGTCCTATCTGCTGGCGATTCAGTTTGCGTATGTACGCGGAGAACTGAATATGGACAAATATAGAGAACTGATTACGGAATTACAGACCATTCCGGATAAGATCAGCAGGGTTCTGGAAGATAAAGAACGGATTCAGTGGTTTGCAAGCAAATTCTCCAATGCTAAGGATGTGTTCTTTATCGGACGCGGCATTGATTATGCAATCTGCCTGGAAGGTAGCCTTAAGATGAAAGAAATCTCTTATATACATAGTGAGGCATATGCTGCAGGCGAGTTGAAGCACGGGACGATTAGTCTGATTGAAGATGGAACGTTGGTAATCGGAGTGATGACGCAGAGCGAATTATATGAGAAGACGGTGAGCAATCTGGTCGAGGTTAAGAGCCGCGGAGCGTATCTTATGGGATTGGCTCCATATGGCAAATACGAGATTGAGGACACGGCTGATTTTGTAACGTATGTTCCAAGAACAGATGAGCATTTTACGCCAAGCCTGGCAGTGATTCCATTACAGTTGATGGGATATTATATCAGTGTGGCAAGAGGATTGGATGTAGATAAGCCGAGGAATCTGGCGAAGAGCGTTACTGTAGAATAAGAAGTTAGAGTTGTTAATGGATTTTAACAGATGAATTAATGAAGATAAGAGGGAAACGCCATGCCAGGAACACTATACCTATGCGCAACGCCCATCGGCAACCTAGAAGATATGACCTTGCGCTGTATCAGAATATTAAAAGAAGTGGATATCATCGCGGCAGAAGACACCCGCAACAGTATCAAACTCCTGAACCACTTCGAGATCAAGACGCCCATGACCAGTTATCACGAATATAATAAGATAGAAAAGGGACATAAGTTAGTGGAGCGCCTCCGAAATGGAGAGAATATCGCGCTAATTACCGATGCTGGTACGCCGGGAATCTCCGATCCGGGAGAAGAGTTGGTGAAGATGTGCCAGGAGGCGAACGTCCCGGTAACAGCGGTTCCGGGGGCATCAGCCTGTGTCACAGCGCTTACGATATCAGGGCTTCCGACGAGACGTTTTGCATTCGAAGCATTTCTTCCAACGGATAAGAAAGAGCGGCTGGCGATTCTTGAAGAGATGAAGGAAGAGACAAGAACCATGGTGGTCTATGAAGCACCGCACAGACTGGTAAGAACTCTGAAAGTGTTAGGTGAGACGCTGGGCAACCGCCGGATCAGTATCTGCCGGGAACTGACCAAGAAGCATGAGACCGTATTTGCCACTACAATAGAAGAAGCGCTTGATTATTATGAGAAGCAGGAGCCAAAGGGCGAATGCGTAATGGTAATTGAAGGAAAGAGCCGGGAGGAGATTCGTGCCGAGGAGAAGGCTCATTGGGAAGAATTGAGTATTGAGGAGCACATGGCACACTATCTGAATAACGGCATGGAGAAGAAAGAAGCCATGAAGCAGGTGGCGAAGGACAGAGGCGTCAGCAAGCGGGATATTTACCAGGCGCTGCTATAAAATGTATCAGATCGGGAGCCTTGGTCAACTTGTATAGAAAATTGCAAAAAGATTGTTCAACTTGGGCATAGCAGAAATCACGCTTTTTTTATATACTTTTAAACAGAACGAAACGGTATCACAGATACAACATTATAATATTATTGGAGGAAAAGCAAAATGGCAAGTTTATCATTAAGACACATTAACAAAAAATATCCAAATGGATTTGAAGCCGTAAAAGATTTCAACCTTGAGATTGAAGATAAAGAATTTATCATCTTCGTAGGACCTTCAGGATGTGGTAAATCTACAACACTTCGTATGGTAGCTGGTCTGGAAGACATCTCTTCCGGTGAATTATATATCGGTGACAAACTGGTTAACGACGTAGAGCCTAAGGACAGAGATATCGCGATGGTATTCCAGAACTACGCTCTGTATCCACATATGACAGTATATGATAACATGGCATTCGGTCTTAAGTTAAGAAAAGTACCGAAGGATGAGATCGACAAGATGGTTCGTGAAGCAGCTAGAATCCTTGACCTGGAAGCTCTGTTAGATCGTAAGCCAAAGGCTTTATCAGGTGGTCAGAGACAGCGTGTTGCTATGGGACGTGCAATCGTTCGTAGCCCTAAGGTATTCCTTATGGATGAGCCTCTTTCTAACTTGGATGCAAAACTTCGTGGACAGATGCGTGTTGAGATCTCCAGATTACATCAGAGATTAGGTACAACAATCATCTACGTAACACATGACCAGACAGAGGCTATGACACTTGGTACAAGAATCGTAGTTATGAACGCTGGTGTTGTTCAGCAGGTAGATACTCCACAGACACTGTACGATCACCCATGCAACCTGTTCGTAGCAGGATTTATCGGATCTCCACAGATGAACTTTGTTGATGCAACATGTAAGGTAAAAGGCAATGATGTATACCTTGTAGCTGGTCCTTCAGAGATTAAACTTGCTGCTGATAAGGCTAAGAAGTTAATTGAGGGTGGATATGATGGAAAGACAGTTGTTCTTGGTATCCGTCCGGAAGATGTACATGATGAGCCAGAATTCCTTGCTAAGTCTCCTGATACAGTTATCGAAGCAAAGATTCGTGTATACGAGATGCTTGGTGCAGAAGTATTCTTATACTTCGATTATGAAGGCGCTAGTATGACAGCAAGAGTTGAGCCTACTACAGCAGCTAGAACAGGCGACGTAGTTAAATTCGCTCTTGATGCTAACAAGATTCACGTATTTGACAAAGAGACAGAGCAGACAATTACAAACTAGTATTTGTTTAAAAACAGATAATGATAACAAAGAGGTCAGACACTTTCGGGTGCCTGGCCTTTTATATATTATGCCGGAAAGAGAGTTTTTGGTATTTGCTTTTGCATTTCATGGATCAGACGTGGAAAATCAACAGATTATCTGATATAATGAAAAATGGTGTAGCATATATAACAGAACAGGAGGTTATCCATTGTTATCGAATCAAATATTACATAAAGCAGTACAGGATATAAAGAGAATTACAGGTTTGGAATGTGCCATATGGGACATGAAGGGAATCTGTCTTGTAATGACGAGTGAACGAATGGTAAGTTTAGAGTCGGCGGTTGCAGAGTTTCATGCGATATCAGAGGCTAGCCTGCAGCAGATCAAAGGAGATGTGGGAATGTTTCTCGTATATGATGACGAGGAGCCTTGTTACATCCTGGTGCTCAAAGGAGAACTGCCGCAGATGGATATGGCAGGGAAGATGGGCGTAAGCCAGCTGGAGAATCTTTTATTTGCCTATAAGGAGAAGATGGATAAGAACCGATTTATCCAGAATCTGATTCTGGACAATCTGCTGTTAGTGGATGTATATAATCAGGCGAAGAAGATGAAGATACCGGTAGAACTTAAACGAGTGGTGTTCTTGGTTGAATCTAAGAATGAAGGTGAGAACCTGATCCTTGAGACGCTGAAAGGACTGTATGCGACTGGTACGAGGGATTTCGTAACCGCGGTAGATGAAAAGCACGTGATTCTTGTGAAGGCGTTGGAAAGTACGGATGACTATGGGCGTCTGAACCAGATTGCCAGAGAGTTGGTAGATACGCTGAGTATGGAAGCGATGGTAAGCGTGAGGGCTTCTTACGGAACCATTATCAATGAGTTAAAAGATGTATCCAAATCATACAAAGAAGCTGACATGGCGTTGGAGGTAGGAAGAGTCTTCTATGCAGATAAGAATATTCTTGCTTATAACGAGTTGGGAATTGGGCGACTGATTCATCAGTTGCCGGCATCCTTGTGTGATATGTTCCTGAATGAAGTGTTCGAAGGGAATGGGGCGGATCAGTTCGAGGAAGAGGAACTGACAACGGTCTATACATTCTTCGAGAACAACCTGAATATATCCGAGACAGCAAGGCAACTGTATGTGCACCGTAATACGCTGGTGTACAGGCTGGAGAAGATTCAGAAAAGAACAGGACTGGATGTCAGAGTATTTGAAGATGCGTTAACATTTAAAATAGCTATGATGGTAGCAGACCACATGAAATACATGGATAATTAGGAGGAGATCAGACATGATAAAATTATTTGACAACGGTGTCTATCTGTTAAACGGGACAGAGATTGTGGAACATGCAGAAGAAGTAAAGGCGAAGACCGGGCAGGAAGTATCCCCGGCAGAAGCGGCTAAGAATACAATGGCATATAACATTCTCGCAGATCACAATACTTCCGGCAATATGGATAGATTGCAGATTAAGTTCGATAAATTGACATCGCACGATATCACATTCGTGGGCATCATCCAGACAGCCAGAGCATCAGGGCTTGAGAAATTCCCGATTCCTTACGTGTTGACTAACTGCCACAATTCTCTATGCGCAGTAGGTGGAACGATCAACGAGGATGACCACATGTTTGGACTGACTTGTGCGAAGAAATATGGTGGAGTATATGTACCGCCTCATCAGGCAGTCATCCATCAGTTTGCCCGTGAGATGCTTGCAGGCGGCGGTAAGATGATCCTTGGTTCTGACAGCCATACCCGTTATGGTGCGCTTGGTACTATGGCGATGGGAGAAGGCGGACCGGAACTTGTTAAGCAGCTGCTGAATAAGACCTATGATATCAAGATGCCGGGCGTGATTGGAATCTACCTGGATGGCGAGCCGATGAAAGGTGTTGGTCCTCAGGACGTGGCATTGGCGATCATTGGTGCGACATTTGGCAATGGATATGTGAATAATAAAGTCATGGAATTCGTAGGACCAGGCGTTGAGAAGTTAAGTGCTGATTTCCGTATCGGTATTGACGTTATGACAACAGAGACGACCTGTCTGTCATCTATCTGGAAGACGGATGAGAAGATTAAGGAATTCTACGATATCCACGGAAGAGTAGAAGAATATAAAGAATTGAACCCTGGAGCAGTTGCATACTATGACGGTATGGTATATGTGAACCTAAGCGAGATCAAGCCGATGATCGCAATGCCGTTCCATCCGTCTAATGTATACACGATTGATGAGGTGAATGCGAACCTGAAAGATGTGCTTCATGATGTAGAGCAGAAAGCGTTAGTAAGTCTTGACGGAGCAGTGGACTATTCTCTGCAGAGCAAGATTGTAGACGGCAGATTATATGTGGATCAGGGAATCATCGCAGGATGTGCCGGTGGCGGATTCGAGAATATCTGTGCGGCAGCAGACATCATCCGAGGCAAATACATTGGCTTTGATGAGTTTACATTCAGTGTATATCCTGCAAGTACGCCGATCTATATGGAATTAGTGAAGAACGGGGCAGTTGCAGACCTGATGGCAGCAGGAACGATTGTGAAGACGGCATTCTGCGGACCATGCTTTGGCGCGGGAGATACTCCGGCGAATAATGCCTTTTCTATCCGTCACTCTACAAGAAACTTCCCGAACCGTGAAGGTTCCAAGCTGCAGAGCGGACAGATTGCATCCGTTGCGCTTATGGATGCACGTTCTATCGCTGCAACGGCTGCGAACAAGGGATTCCTTACACCGGCAACGGATATGGATGTGGAATACAAGGGACGCAAGTATCACTTCGACCAGAATATCTACGCTAACCGCGTATTTGACAGCAAGGGCGTTGCAGATCCTTCTGTTGAGATTAAGTTTGGACCGAACATCAAAGACTGGCCGGCGATGGCAGCGCTTCCTGAGAATCTGCTGCTGAAGGTGGTATCTGAGATCCATGATCCGGTTACGACGACAGATGAACTGATCCCATCAGGCGAGACTTCTTCTTATCGTTCTAATCCGCTGGGACTGGCAGAGTTCGCATTATCCAGAAAAGACCCGGCTTATGTAGGGCGTGCGAAAGAGGTTCAGAAGGCAGAGAAGGCAATTGAAGCGGGACAGTGCCCATTAGATGTATTAGAAGAATTAAAGCCAGTAATGGCAAAAGTCCGCGAGACTTATCCGGAAGCAGGAGAGGGCAATCTTGGAATCGGAAGTACCATCTTCGCGGTAAAACCAGGCGATGGCTCTGCGAGAGAGCAGGCAGCATCCTGCCAGAAGGTACTCGGAGGATGGGCGAATATTGCGAATGAATATGCAACCAAGAGATACCGCTCCAACCTGATCAACTGGGGTATGCTTCCATTTATTACAGAAGAAAGCCATGAGAACTTAAGTTTCAAGAATGGCGATTATATATTCGTTCCAGAGATTAAGAAAGCGATTGAAGAGAAAGCATCTGATATCAAGGCATATGTGGTAGGCGATGAACTCAAAGAGATTCAGCTGAAACTTGGCGATATGACAGATGCAGAACGTGAGATTATCCTGAAAGGATGCCTGATCAACTACTATAGAGGTTAAAAAGGGGACAGGGCAAATTCAATTGGGGACGGGGGAAATTGAAAAAACCCCCGTCCCCAATGCAACATTTGGGACTTTTTTTGACTCTAATATATAACCTGCTAATTAAATGGTACCATATCTGACAGGGAGGATAAGATATGAGATGCGATGCGAAGACGTTTGCGCAGATGTATGAGGAGGTCTATGTGGACTTATACCGATTCGCCCTATGTATGATGAGAGATCAGCATGAGGCGGAGGATGTGGTCAGCGAAGCGGTGGTGGCGGCTTATGAGAATATCGGCAAACTGCGGAACGCAGATGCGTTCAAAAACTGGATGTTCACAATCCTGTCCAATATCTGCAAGAAGAGATTGAAGAAGGCAGCAAGAGAAGTACATAGTTCTGAAGAAGATACATATTCTCAGATTCCATCGGAGGAGAAGGATATCGGCCTTGCGGTAGATGTGAGGAAGGCATTCTTTCTTCTGGAAGAGGATGAGCAGACGATTATCGGTCTGTCTGTTTTCGGTGGCTATAACAGCCAGGAGATTGGGGAAGCGCTTAAGATGAATCCGAATACGGTACGTTCCAAGAGAAGCCGTGCCTTGCAGAAGATGGAATGTGTACTTAGATGAGTCAAAGGAGGCGGTTGTATGGATAGAAGAGAGCAGGATGTATTAGATCAGATCAGGAAACAGACTGAAGATATCGATGTGCCGGAGAGCCTGAAGCCAGACAATGTAAGCCGGATGCTGGAAGGGAAGAAGCCAAAGAGGCGGATACGCCCATATCAGATCGGTACGCTGGCAGCAGCCTGTGTGGCAGCGATTATCGGAATTGCGGTATGGACAGATGGGAAAATATCAGGGACAGGCGACAATGTGCCGGAATCGGCAGAAAGCGGGATTAGTGAAAGTAAGAAGATAGCCAGTGCGGACAGTTATGAGCAGATATATCAATATATTGAAGAATATCAGAAGGAAACAGAACGTGCGAATAGTGTCGATGGCGGAGTGGCGCTTTTTGGGGAACGTTCAGTAGAAGAAAGTGCTGTGAGTGATATGGGTGCTGCGAGTAATACATCGGGGACAAAGACTGCTTCGGGAGCGGAGTCATTTACATCAGCGGCTCAGGCTGATTCTGCAGCAGTATCAGGAGATTACTCACAGACGAATGTAAGGCAGGAAGGCGTAGATGAAGGAGATGTCGTGAAGACGGATGGCACATACCTGTATGTTCTGGAGGATAATGGTCATGAGATTGGAATTGTCAATACCAGGAATCAGAATCTGGAGAAAGTGGCAGCGATAGATGTAGGAGAGGATTGTTACATCTATGAGTTCTATCTCGCACAGAAGAAATTGGTGGCTGTATGCAGTAGGAACGGAGTTGCTTTTGATGGGATCGATCCGTTGGCAAATGGTTCTTTGAATCTAGAGGCAACTCTCGCGGTTACTTATGATATTCAGGATCCACAGAATCCTGTGGAGGAAGGAAGAGTAAGTCAGAGCGGCAATTATAATTCCTCAAGAATGTCAGATGGCTATCTCTATCTGTTCAGTGAATACTATATGTGGGGAGATATGGATCAGAATGAGCCACGCTCCTATGTACCATTGATCAATGGCGATATTATAAAGGAAAGCAGCATCTATCTGCCGCAGATTTCGAAGGCGTATATGTATGAAGTAATTACCAGTATTGATCCGGATGATCCGGATGAGGTGAAAGACAGTAAAGCAATATTCTCCAAGGGCGGGCAGATATATGTAAGTAATGAAAATATCTATTTCTATGAGACGGAATGGGGCTACAATGATAACTGCGTTACGACCATCCGAAAAGTTGCATATAAAGATGGAGAATTGACGGCAAAAGCCCAGGGGCAGTTCGGTGGCTATCTGAACGATTCGTTCTCTATCGATGAGTATGAGGGGAATCTAAGAGTTGTGACGACGGAAGGAGATACGAATTCGGTATATATGTTGGATAAGGAATTGGAAATCATCGGTTCGATTGAAGATCTGGCAGAAGATGAGAGAGTGTATTCAGCGAGATTCATGGGGGATACGGGATATTTCGTGACCTTCCGTGAGACAGATCCCCTGTTCAGCGTAGATTTGTCGAATCCAAAGAAACCGAAGATCCTGGGTGCGTTGAAGATACCGGGCTTCTCGGAATATCTGCATTTTTACGGAGAAGATAAACTGCTGGGAATCGGCATGAATGTAGATGAGGAGACTATGACAACGGATGGCGTGAAGCTAAGTATGTTTGATATTTCCGACAAGGCGGATGTGAAAGAGGAAGATACTTATATCCTGAAAAATGTATATAGTACAGATGTTTCCTATGATTATAAGGCTGTGCTTGTGGATCAGAGCCGTAATATCATCGGATTTGCCGGATATGCCGGGGGCGGGCAGAATTATTATCTGTTCGAATATGATGAGGATAACGGATTCAACTGTAATATGGAGGAAGAGATCAACGGCAATGGAGGAAGAAGCGCCAGAGGAGTCTATATAGGAGATATCTTATATGTAGTACAGGGAAATATTATCGAGGCGTATAGCCTGAAAGATTATATCAAAGTAGATGATCTGATTCTGTAGTATAGAGAAGACCGGAAGGCAATTGATAATCGTCAATCGTTTTCCGGTCTTTCGCACATATAAAGCATTTGGAATGATATGTTAGTCTCCAATTGGAATATTCCGTAGCCTGGATTTTAAGAGGGGACCAATCATAATGGAAATAATAATCTTAATCGTATCGCCGGGCAGATATGGAATTACGCCGATGGAAAGAGCCGCGATGAATGACTGATCCAACTGGAATGCAAGCCATGCGGTGCCGAAAGCGTAAGCCACAGCAGTAGCAAGGATCATGCCGATTACGATAAGGATGCGGTTATTTGGAAAATAATCTACAAACAGACCGGCTATCATCGTCATGAAGATAAAGCCAATCAGATATCCGCCCGTTGGACCGGCAAGTTTTCCCAGACCTCCGGAGAAGCCGGAAAACACCGGAAGTCCGACTGCTCCAAGCAGGAGGTAGATCAGGAAACTAAAGGTAGCATATTTCCAGCCAAGTATATAGATGCTGATCAAAAGAACCAGATTCGTCAGTGAGATTGGAACCGGACTGACCGGAATCGGGATAGATAAAGGTGCGAAGATGCAGGTAATAGCGGTCATCAGTGCAATCAGAACCAGATGGCGTGTTGATAATCTGTTGGTAGTATCGGATGTTGTAGTATCTTTCATAGTATTTTGCTGCCGTTAACGACAGACTCCTTTCTTGAAATAAATGACATTAGAATATTTATATGGAATGAGTATAAGAGAAAAGTTCCGAAATGTCAACTTATAAAAATAAAATGTTAACAATTAAAATATTTCCTGTTGCGTGAATTTAAAGAAAAAAATATAAAAATCAGAAAATTTACAAAACAATACAAAATTATAAATTAAACAAATAAAAAAGTCAAAAATAGTATTGACAAATACAAATCGCGGTGATATCATATAATCAATCCAAAAAGAAATCCTAAAAACACAAGAGTTCCTGACGAGAAAGGGAATCAGAGGATGTCACATATATAAAACTTAGTATATGGAGATGTTTTCAAAAGTGTAAAGGATGAAAAGAATATATTTCATATGTAGGTGAGATATAGAAGAATTGGAAATAAGATGGAAGGAGGCTTAATCCGTTGGACATTACAATAGAGACAACTCAATATGTTAGTGGTATGGCAAATAAAAGTTCCCATAGAATAAGCCTTAACCATAGAGGATAATAGATAAGCCGGTAAAGTGTATAAAAAGAGAAGTCGGAGAAGAAAGAACCGGGGATTATAAAAAGTATTTGCAGACATATTGAAGAAGATACCATAGAATAGTTTGATAATATTAGACGATGTGTGAAAAACATTACCTAATTTATTAGATTTATCCAAGGAGTATATGAGGCAGTAAGTTATAGAAGGAATAGCTTAATACAATTATAGACAAGAATAAGGCGTTGGCTGTAATTGAAACGGTTATAGATATTAATAACTAAATAGACTGGGTTATATAATTTATTAGGATATTATTAAAGGTAAAAGGGAACGATAGGATCTAGAGAGGACCCTCCGATTAATAAAAGCATATAATAAAATTTAATATAAAATAGCCATTAGAATAATAAAGATTGTAATGGCTATTTTTTTTAGCAAGAATTACTCTGATGGAGAAGAGAATGTGAATATGTCTATGAAAATATGAAAATGACGAATAGATTTGTACAAAAAGACAAAAAAGTTGGACATTTGCGTAAAAAGTAGCGATGTATATTGCCGAAAAATAGGGTTAATATTATTATGTTTTGTAAAAATATTATAAATTTGTGGCTTGTTTGCAAAGATGAGAAAGGAGGATCTAGTAGGAGTAAGACAAATGTGGAGAAATGACATATTAATATGTCAAGAGTAAAGAGGAGGAAAAAATGAGAAAAAGAAGCAAATGGCTATCGGGACTGCTGGCAGCAGCGTTAGTAGTTACTCAGATGGTAACAGCAGTACCCGCAACGGTGTTAGCAGCACCAGAGACAGTTGAAGCAGAACAGCGCGCAGTCACAGAGGTTTGGCGTCAATTCAAAAGCAGTGCTACGAATGACAATGGCAGCAATGCAGCAATTCTGGTCAACACAAACGAAGGAACAGAGGGTATGGAAGCCGGCGAGTTATCATTCGTATTAAAACCGAATGATGTGCAGGGAAATATCAGATTCAATGTAGGTCCTTATATCACAGACAATACCCATTATATGACGATTGGCTATAATGCATCGGGCTGGTTCTATGAGTATAAGGGTGCTGGAAACAACTGGCCTACAATTAACGGGCTTCCAACTCCGCCGACCGCAGGTGAAGCGATGGATATGTCAATTAAGTGGAATGGACTTGACTACACAGTGACAGCAAATGGTCAGAGTGTAAGTTTTGAAATTCCACAGGCTGCATTCGATGGACTGAATACAGGAAAACTTGGGTTCAGAATTGGTTCTTGGAGTGGCACAGTATCCGATATCTTTTTCAAGGATGTCGAGATTAAAGACGGAGAAGGCAATGTAATCGTAGAAAAAGGTGCAGATACCTGGGAACTTCAGACAACAGACAGAGGCGAAGTTTATAATGCTGAAGTAAGAATGTCTAAAGTAACTGTAACGGGTCGTGTAGTAGATGCAGAGGGAACCCCTGTTGAAGGTGCAACTGTAGTTCTTAACGGAGCAGAAGTTGAAACGGATGCAGAAGGCGCTTATACATTCGAAGAAGTTCCAAACGGAAACTATACAGTTTCAGTTACCAAGAGAGGTTACCAGGCAGGAACGGCAGATATCACAATCGAAGAATCTGATATAGAAGTAGACGATATCGTAATGACCAAAGGTTCTGCGATTGAATTTGAGGGAGATGACGCAATTTTCTCTGATCAGATGGAAGCTGCGATTTCTAATACTTTCCCGCAGGTAGTTGGCTATACGATGAAGGGCGGAAGTGTAGACGGCGCAAAATTCTATGGACAGACTGCGGAATTGACACAGCTCAAGGTTAACGGTAAGCTTGTGACACCGGATGTAAAATATACCAAGGATTCCGACAGCAAAGCTACGTATGTAATGACGATTGATGAGCAGGATATCAGTGCAACTGTAACAGCGACATTGGAGGTAGTAGATAATACATTAAGTTTTGATATTACCAAGATTGATGCGGAAGCGGGAACATTTCTGACGGTTGAGATCCCGAATCATAATCTGGTTACTGCAAAAGCAAGTCAGCCGGGCGCTGCATTTGCCGGAGCAAACATGTCTACCAACGTAAGCGTGAATGGTGATACGTATTCAGCAGTAAGTGCACAGGCAGATGGAAAACGCGGATATATGTATGCGTTCGTTTCTACAGAAGAACTGAGTGCGGGATTATGGAGTAACTCAGAAAATAATGTTAATGCTGACTGGCAGAGAGTAACAGCGGTTACAAGCACAGTTGATGGTGTAAAAGAGACTGGTCTTAGCAGTACATACTGGACATATCAGAAGAGCGCAGCTCACAGAATCGAGAATAAAGATTATGAGATGCCATCAACAAAGGTTGTTATTACTGGTGATGAAAACGAGGATGAAGTGATTGACTGGCAGGACGGCGCGATTGGATATCGTACGATCATGAATAATCCGGTAGGATCAGAACTTGTTCCTGATCGTGTGGCATTGCGTATCGCAATGAACTTTAACAGCCATGCACAGAATCCGTTCTTAATGACATACGATAATGCACAGAAAGTATATTTGAATACAGACGGACTTGGACAGAGCATTCTGTTAAAGGGTTACGGAAGTGAAGGACATGACTCGGGTCATCTGAATTATGCAGATATCGGTAAACGTATTGGTGGCGTTGAAGAGATGAAGAAGCTCCTTGCACAGGGTAAAGAGATTGGTGCAACGTTCGGTATCCATGTAAATGCTTCCGAGACATATCCGGAATCTATCTACTTTACAGAAGATCGTCTGAGAAAGAATGCGGACGGAAGCCTGGCATACGGCTGGAACTGGCTGGATCAGGGTGTTAATATCGATGCTGACTATGACCTTAGAAATGGACGTGAGCAGCGTTTCATCGATCTCTGGGAAGAATTAGGCGGAGAAAACAACGATCTTGACTTTATTTATGTCGATGTATGGGGCAACGGACAGTCTGGGGATAATGGAACATGGGCAAGCCGTCAGCTTGCAAAAGAGATCACACAGACATGTGGCTGGAGACTTGGTAGCGAGTGGGGTTATGCGAATGAGTATGATTCTACGTTTCAGCATTGGGCAGCCGACCTGACATATGGTGGGGCGACATTAAAAGGTATCAACAGTTATATCACACGTTTCATCCGTAACCACCAGAAAGATTCATGGGTAGGTGACTATCCGAGCTATGGCGGAGCAGCAGTTGAACCGTTGCTTGGCGGATATGATATGAAAGACTTTGAAGGCTGGCAGGGACGTAATGATTATCTGGGATATATTCAGAATCTGTTTGACGATAACCTTTCAACAAAATTCTTGCAGCATTACAAAGTAATGAAATGGGAAAATGGTGAGCCGACAACTGTAGGTGGAGCGACATGGACACCGGAAATGAAAATTACATTACAGGATGATGCAAAAGCGAATACAATCGTAGTATCAAGAGGATCTAATGATGGTACATCTGCTGAGTACAGAAACAGAACAATGACCTTTAATGACAGAGTCATTCTGGATGGAGAGAAATATCTCATTCCTTGGTTCTGGGATGCTAACGGAAATGAATTATCATCTGATGATCAGAAGTTATACCACTGGAATCAGGCTGGCGGAACATCCACATGGACACTTCCGGACGGATGGGCAGGAGCAGAGATTTACAAACTGACAGAGACAGGCAAGATTGCATGCAATGATATTGCAACAATGTCAGGAAATCAGATTACAATTACTGCAGAAGCATCAGTTCCGTATGTAATTCATAAAAATGGAGTCGGCGAAGGAATCAAGGCTACAGACTTGACATGGAGTGCAGGCGCGCATCTTGTAGATACAGGATTCAACAGTAATACATTGGATTACTGGACAATCGAAGGCGAAAGCGCGGAGATTATTAAGAGTGCGGCAAACAACATGATGTTAAGCCTTGGTGATGAAGGTGGAGAAGTTTCTTTAACACAGACACTTACTGATCTGGAACCAGGCAAAGGCTATGCAGCATATGTTGGTGTAGATAACAGATCTGATGCAAAGGCATATATTGAAGTAACAGTAGATGGAAAAGTAATTTCTAACTATACAGAGAAATCGATTGCTAAGAACTATTTGCAGTCTTATGCACATAATACTAACAATGCAACAATCTCAGATGGTGGAAGTTATTTCCAGAATATGTATGTATTCTTCACGGCTCCTGAGAAGGGTAAAGAAGTAACACTTACATTAAGACGTGAAGCTGGTGCCGGCAAGACATATTTTGACGATGTCAGAGTTGTAAACAATGTATTTGGTGAGACTGAGACGGATGGAAACTTTAATCCGTTTGTAGCGGAGAATAAACTGGAGCAGACATTCGAGGCAGTTCCTCAGGGATTGTTCCCGTTTGTAATTGGTAATATTGAAGGTGTACAGGATAATAGAACTCACCTTTCTGAGAAAAATGAGCCGTATACACAGGCAGGATGGTACGGAGTTAAGAAGTTAGACGATGTTATTGAGGGCAACTGGTCTGTTAAGACGAATGGTCTGTCCGGCTATGGAAGACTTGTATATCAGACGATTCCTCAGAACTTCAGATTTGAAGAAGGTGTGACATATAACATCAGCTTCGACTATGAGATGGGATCAGAGAATACATATGCATTCGTTGTTGGTAACGGAGAATCTAATGGCAGCAACTTTGATGTGTATGAATTAACTGCAACAGATCTTGAAAATGCGAAACCGCAGACCTTTAAGTTCAGGTTGACCGGAGAAGAGGGCAACCAGTCATGGATTGGTATCTACTCTACAGGAACGGCAGCTGATACACAGGGAGCAGCCGGAAATGAAGCAAACTTTGGCGGTTACAAAGATTTCGTCTTAGATAATCTTGTAATTGAGAAGTCAAAAGCACAGAAAGCCGAGTTGGAAGAACTTGTAAGTGCGAACAGTGGAAGATATGAAGTAAACTACTCTACAGAATCATGGGAAGTATTTGCAGCAGCATTAGAAGCAGCAAATGCAGCGCTTGATGATTTTGGAGCAGAGCAGGCAATTGTAGATAAAGCAAAAGAAGATCTGACAAAAGCGGTTGACGGACTGGAGGTAATTGCAGTTACATTATCCGGACAAGTTGTTGATGAGGCAGGTAACGGTCTTGCAGATATCACGATCACAGCAGATAATGATGTGACAACAACAACAGATGGAAATGGTAATTATATTCTTCCGGGCGTAGTATTCGGAGACAGAACTATCGTAGCAGAGAGCAATATCTTCGCAACCAATTCACAGGAGATTACAGTTTCTGCAGAAGAACTTGAAGTAGCACTGAACTTCACAATGACAACAGAGACAACAGCGGTAGAAGGTACAGTAACCGCAGTTGGCGATCCTGTAGAAGGCGCAGTTGTAACAATTGGTGACCAGACAGCAACAACAGATGCTAACGGACATTATGCATTTGAAGCGGTGGTTACAAAGGCTTACACAGTTAGATTCGAGAAAGAAGGATACGACGCTGTAAATAAAGATGTAGTAATCACAAAGGGTGAGGCGGCAGTTGTAAATGCTATGCTTCCACCTCTGACAAGAGATGAGGCAGACTACGAGAATAATTACGATGATGGTGAGAAGACGTGGGACAACCTTGCTGGTAATACATCTAGTACAAAGATTACGATGGCTAACGGTCAGGCACAGATTGAGTTCCCTGGCGGTGGACATGCAAACGTATATGAGACTCAGGCACCGGTATTCAAGAATGGTGTTGTAGAGATGGATATTACATCTGCAAAAGCAGGTACACGTATTGGTATTCTCTTTAGAGCACAGGATATGAACAACCGTGTTTATGTAGGTGTAGGAGATCAGGCAAATCTGTACTTTACAGAGTACTGGGGAACTAAAACAAGTAATTCCTGGTCAAGTATGTCTACTGGCGATACATTTGAAGCGAATAAGACCATGCATCTGAAAGCAGAAATCGTGGATAAGACGATTACTCTCTGGGTAAATGGTAATCAGGTGCTTCAGAATACAATGTCAGGCATGCCGACGAATGCTGGTTACTTTGGTCTTAATACGAGAGCTAACCATACAGTCTATGTAGACAATGTAAAAGTAACATCTTATGACCTGCCGACAGGCGATTTGCAGAATGTTGCAGGACGCGTAGTAGACTTTGATGGCGTGGCAATCGAAGGTGCGAAAGTTGAATTACTGGATAACAATGGTGAAGTAATTAAGACGACAACGACAGATGCTTTAGGAAACTACAAGTTTAAGAATGTTGTAGTCGGCGAATATCAGGTAAGAGTAACAAGTGGAGAATACGTACAGGAAATCCCTGTAACCGTAGAGACTGGCGAAGACTATGTAGTAGTGGAAAAAGCATTTATGGGCAACTATGCTGATAAATCTGATCTGCAGGCACTTATCGTGTATGCGAATGAACAGAAGGAAGATGCAAATTACCAGTATGTGGTTCCGGCTGTGAAGACTTTATTCGAGGCAAGACTTGCAGAAGCAGAGGCAGTAAATGAAAATGAATTTGCAACACAGGAAGAAGCAGATGCAGCATACGAAGCATTGCTGGCGGCGGTCCAGATGTTAGGTTACACTGGAAACAGTGAAGAACTTCAGGTTCTTGTTGATGTTGTGGAAGGAATGGATCTGGATGGTATTTATACAGAGGCAACAGTAAAAGCTGTTCGTGATGCGTTGGATGCGGCTAAAGAGGTTCTCGCTAATGAAAATGCACTTCAGGACGAAATCGATGCGGCGAAGGCAGCATTACAGGAAGCAGTAGATGCACTTGAGAGAATTCCGGTTGATAAGTCTAAGTTAGAAAAACTTGTAGCATCAGCAGCGAAGTATGAGGAAAAGATTGATCAGTATACGCCTGTAACAGCAGAAGCATTTACAGCAGCATTAGAAGGTGCAAGAGAAGTTCTTGCTAATGAAAATGCAACACAGGAAGAAGTTGATGCGGCATATGCAGCACTGCAGAATGCAATCTTTGGCCTGAGAGAAATCCCGAATAAGGATAAACTGGCCGAACTGCTTAAGAAGGCAGAAGGATTAGACCTGACCAAATACACTGCTCAGAGTGTAGGTGTATTGAGAACTGCAATGGCTAAGGCACAGATGGTTCTTGCGAATGAAAACGCAACAGAAGATGATGTGAAAGCAGCAACAGAAGAATTGGAAACGGCTATTGATAAGTTGGAAAAGACAACTGTGAAGCCAAGTACTGATGATAATAAGACAGACAGCAATAAGACGGATACAGATAAAGGTAAGAAAGTGACAAAGACCGGGGATACAGCACCTATAGTAGTATGGGGACTGGTTCTGATTTTGGCATTAGGATGTATAGCATTTGTTTGTGTAAGAAGACGCCGTCAGAGATAATTGCTGGTAAAGAATGAGGAAACTGCCGCAGTTTTGCGGCAGTTTCTTTTTAACAATTTTATTCGTATATTTTGACATTACACATGCCATATGATAAACTTATATAAGTAAAAATGTAAGATAGGGTGTTAAAATCTGAATAAATATTTGAGGTGAGAAGTTTGGATAAATATGAATATCGGGTAAAAACGGAGCAGATGCTCGAACATATGGAAAAAAAGCAATACAAGAAAGCAATGGAGATTGCAGATACGATTGACTGGCGCAGAGTGAAGAATGTATCTATGCTGAATATGGTAAGCGAGATCTATGAATATAATGGGGAGTTTCAGAAGAGCCGCGATATCCTGTTCGTAGCATTTGACCGGGCGCCGGGCAGCAGAAAGATTGTATATCGTCTGGGAACACTGGCATTAAAGATTAATGATATTGAGGAGGCTTCGGATTGTTATGAGGAGTTTGTGAAACTGGCTCCGAAGGATCCGAATCAGTATATTCTGAAGTACAGAATTCTGAAAGCACAGGGTGCGCCGCTGACTGAGCAGATTGATGCGCTGGAAGATTTTAAAAAGGCAGAATATATCGAGAAGTGGGCATATGAACTGGCGAAGTTGTATCATGAGGCTGGAATGACGGCAGAATGTCTGGAAGAGTGTGATGATCTGATTCTGTGGTTTAGTGAAGGCAAGTATGTATATCAGGCGATGGAACTTAAGATGAAGTATAAGCCATTGACTCCGCTTCAGCAGGAAAAATATGATGCACGTCCAGGAGCGCCGAAGAAAGCGCGTACTATTAAGCCTGAGAAAACAGAAGGAGATGTGGCATCTACTCCTATGGCTGCAGTCATTAAAGAGGCTGAGGCGGCAGAAGATGAGGCTGTTCAGGCAGAAAATACTGATGACATTACAGAGAATCTGGAGCAGGATGCACAGGAGACCGAGGCAGAGGAATCTGAAGAAAGTGCTATGGAGACTTCTTTTGAAGAGGAAGCGGATGAGGAAGATACTGTTGTGCCTGAGGAAACGGATGAGCCGAAGAGACATTCTTCTATTACAAGAATTGTAAAGGGTGCGACGCTTCAGGAGGCTCTTGCTAATGGTGTGGCAATTGCAAGCGGTATTAATATAGAAGAGAAGGCAATGAAGGAGAAGGATGAAGCGCTTCGGGTAACTGGTCAGATGCGCATCGAGGAGATCCTTCAGCAGTGGGAAGCAAAGCAGAAGGTAAATGCGGAAGCGATAGAGAAGCAGAAGAAGGAAGACCAGGAAAGAATCCGCAAAGAGCGTGAGGAAGCAGAACGTCGCAGAGAAGAAGAGCGTCTGGAACTTGAGCGTAAGGCAGCAGAGGCAGAGGAAGCACGCAAGGCGGAAGAAGAAGCGGCTCGCATTGCGGCAAAGAAAGCGGCGGAAGAAGCAGAGCGTAAGGCGGCAGAGGAAGCAGCATGGAAGGCGGCACAGGAAGCGGCAAGGCTTAAAGCGGAAGAAGAAGCGGCAAGGATTGCAGCGGAGAAAGCCGCAGCGGAAGAGGCGGCAAGAAAAGCAGCGGAAGAAGAAGCGGCAAGGAAAGCAGCCGAGGAAGAAGCAGCAAGAATCGCAGCGGAGGAAGAAGCAGCAAGAATCGCAGCCGAGAAGGCGGCGGAGGAAGAAGCGGCAAGAATTGCAGCTGAGAAGGCGGCGGAAGAAGAGGCGGCAAGGAAAGCAGCGGAAGAAGAAGCAGCACGGAAAGCGGCAGAAGAAGAGGCGGCAAGAAAAGCCGCAGAAGAAGAGGCGGCAAGAAAAGCAGCGGAAGAAGAAGCGGCAAGAGTCGCAGCGGAAGAAGAGGCGGCAAGAATTGCAGCCGAGAAGGCAGCAGAAGAAGAAGCGGCAAGAAAAGCCGCAGAGGCGGCTCGTAAGGCGGAAGAAGAAGCCGCATTAGCGGACGGAAAGACCCAGAGAATTCCGGATGATATTGTAAGGCTGATGGAGGAACTGGGAAATGATTCTTCAGAATCCGATGATCTGTATGATGCACTGGTACGTACAGCGGATCTGACAATTGACAGAGACCTTATTAATAATATTGTAGGAGACGATTATCAAGATCAGGACGAAGAAGAGGATGATTTTGCAGAGGAAGACTTCGAAGAAGAAGACTTTGATATTGGTGATTTTATCGGTGATTTTGAAGCCGATTTCGAAGAGGAAGATTTTGAAGAAGAGGACTTTGAAGAAGCCGATTTCGAAGAGGAAGATTTCGGGGAAGAAGAGCCTGAGGAAGACTTTGCAGAAGATTTTGAGGAAGACTTTGCAGAGGAAGGTTATGACGATGAGGATTATGAAGAAGCTGATTTTGATGAAGAAGACTTTGAAGAAGCCGATTATGAGGAAGAATACGAAGAAGAAACTGATTCCGAAGAAGATTATGAAGAAGAAGATTTTGAGGAAGAGGCTTATGATGAGGATGACTTCGAAGAGGAGGAATTTGAAGAGGCTGCTGAAGAAGAGGAACTGGAGATAGAAGAACCTTCTGAAGAAGAGATCCAGGAGAGAATTAAGAAGTCCAAAGGTACTGGGGTTCCGTTCGATACAGGGTTTGTCGTAACCGGTCGTTATGACCTGAGTGCTACCAGCGAGATTGGATTAAAGGCGGGACTTACAGAAGAACAGAAGAAACTATTCTCATATTTCGTTCCGGTAAGAGGAATGAGTGAGCAGATTGTAGAAGTGCTTGATAACGACAGAAGAGTTCAGAGAGAAGGCACATCTAAGAGAGGTAACCTTCTGGTTATCGGACGTAAAGGTTCCGGAAAGACGGTGCTTGCGGTTGATATCGTGAAAGCAATCCAGAAGCAGAGGAACTTAAAGCAAGGAAAGGTTGCGATTGTAACTGGTGAGTCTCTGAATAAGAAGGAACTGACGAATATTATCCAGAAACTTCGCGGTGGAGCAATCATCATTGAGAAGGCTGGTAAGTTGAATTCAAGAACCATTAAGGAACTGAATTACCTGATGGAGAAGAAGACGGGCGAACTGCTCTTCGTACTGGAAGATCAGAGAAAGCCTCTGGAGAGAATCCTGAGCGCGAATCCGGATTTCAAGAAGAAGTTTACGTCCAGACTGGAACTTCCGGTATTCATTAATGATGAATTGGTAACCTTCGGTCAGACATATGCAAAAGAGAATGGATACAAATTGGATGAGATGGGAATCCTTGCTCTGTACAGCCGGATCGATGTGATGCAGAGAGAGGATCATGCGGTATCGGTTGCAGAAGTAAAAGAGATTATGGATGAAGCAATCGAACATTCCCAGAAGGCGAATGTAAAACATCTGGCGAGAAGAGTCTTTGGAAGAAGTACGGATGAGTCCGACAGAATTATTCTGAAGGAAGAAGATTTTAAGATTTAGTAAGAATACATTAAGATAAAGGCTTTCTATTTATGAAAAATAAAAGCAGGGTTTTGGCAGGTAAGATTGTCCAAAACCCTTTCTTTTTGGGGAGGACTAAAGTATAATAATGGTATATATCGCAACAGAATGTGAGGGATGATTATATGGCAGAAAAAAAGTTAAAACCATATGAGATCGGTGAATTAGACCAATATCTTTTTGGTCAGGGCAACCATTATGAGATCTATAAAAAACTGGGCGCCCACAAGGTAAAAAGAGGAAAGAAAGAAGGCGTATATTTTGCCGTGTGGGCACCACATGCGCGTTCGGTATCTGTAGTGGGAGACTTCAATGAATGGAACATGGAAGCAAACCCTATGGAGAGGAATGAACCGCTTGGCATATACACATGTTTCATTCCTGGAGTTGAGGAATATGCGCTGTATAAGTATTGTGTTGAGACTTTCAATGGCGAGTACGTCTTTAAAGCTGATCCGTATGGAAATTATGCAGAATTAAGACCGGGAACTGCATCAAAAGTAGCAGATCTTTCTAAGATTAAGTGGACGGATTCCGTATGGATGGAGAAACGTAAGGAATGGAATCATCTGAATCAGCCGATGTCTATCTATGAGGCGCATATAGGCTCATGGAAACGCCATCCGGGTACGGAAGATACAGGATTCTATAATTATCGGGAATTTGCTAAGGAAATCGTAAAATATGTAAAAGATATGGGATACACGCATGTGGAACTTATGGGGATTGCAGAACATCCATTTGACGGTTCCTGGGGATATCAGGTAATCGGACATTTTGCGCCGACTTCCAGATATGGTACGCCGGAGGATTTCGCGTGGATGATTAATTATCTGCATAGGAATAAGATTGGTGTTATCCTGGATTGGGTACCGGCGCATTTCCCAAGAGATATTCATGGGCTGGCTAATTTTGACGGGACGCCTACATATGAGTATGCGGACCCGAAGATGGGCGAGCATCCGGACTGGGGAACCAAGATCTTCGATTATGGCAAGAATGAGGTGCGTAACTTCCTAATCTCCAATGCGCTGTTCTGGGTTGAGCAGTTCCATGTGGATGGATTAAGAGTAGACGCGGTGGCATCTATGCTGTATCTTGATTATGGCAAACAGGACGGACAGTGGATTGCTAATAAATATGGCGGCAATAAGAACTTGGAAGCAATCGATTTCTTCAAACATCTGAATTCGGTTGTACTTGGAAGGAACCCGGGGGCGGTTATGATCGCGGAAGAGTCTACAGCATGGCCGAAGGTTACCGGAAGTGTAGAGGATGATGGTCTTGGATTTAGCCTGAAGTGGAATATGGGATGGATGCATGACTTTACGGAATATATGAAGTTAGATCCATTGTTCAGGAAGGATCACCACAACCAGATGACATTTGCTATGAGTTATGCTCATAGTGAGAATTATGTTCTGGTATTATCTCATGACGAGGTGGTACATCTGAAGTGTTCTATGCTGAATAAGATGCCGGGGCTTGGATTCGATAAGTTCGCGAACCTGAAGGTTGGTTATGCGTTCATGATGGGACACGCAGGTAAGAAATTGCTTTTTATGGGGCAGGAATTCGCACAACTTCGGGAATGGAGTGAAGAAAGAGAATTAGACTGGTATCTGCTGGCTGAGGATGCACATCAGCAGATTCAGAATTGGGTGAGAGATTTGCTTCATTTGTATAAGAAGAATAAGGCTATGTATGAACTGGACGGAAGTTGGGAAGGATTCGAATGGATCAATGCGGATGACGCGGACAGAAGTATCTTTAGTTTTGTAAGACATTCTAAGGATAATAAGAAGAATCTGTTGTTCGTATGTAACTTTACGCCTATGGCGAGAGATGATTACCGTGTGGGTGTACCGAGAAAGAAACAGTATAAACTGGTCATGAATAGTGATGATGCGAAATACGGCGGAACAGGAGCAGAGAGACCTGTTGTCTATAAGGCTGTGAAGCAGGAATGTGATGGAAGACCATTCTCCTTCGACTATCCGTTGCCACCATATGGAGTTGCAATTTTCGAGTTTTAAGGGAAGAAATTGATGTAAAAAATGGGTATGGTATACATTGGAGTGTACCATACCCGTTTTATTGATATTTATTGATGTTTACTGTGTGTTGCCGGTATTGTTATCAATTACGAGACCGCCATCGGTGCTGTCATCTGTGGGTCCGGTGGAATCGGCATTGTCTGTGGTTCCGTCAGTTCCTGTGCTATCATCTGTGAGGTTGCCATCGGTATCATCTGTGAGATCTGTGCCGTCATCTGTGTTGGCATTGTCTTCGGTATCAGCATCTTCCTCATCAGTATTTTCTTCGTCGGTAACGTCTTCCGTGTCGGCATCGTCTTTTTCGTCGCCGCCTCCGAAGATGTTCTTGAAGAATCCTACGACTTTGTCCCAGAAGCCTTCTTCTTCGTCAGAGTTGCTGCCGGAGTTGTTGATTGCATCTAAGGTGCTGTCGATGATCGCATCGGCGCCGAGGAGGTCGTCCTTTGTGTCGTTAATGATGCCGCCGTCGCCGGAGCCGCCGGTAAATACGCTTTTGATAGAATCCCATAAGTTAGAGAAGAATCCGCCGCTCTTGCCGTCTAAGTTATCTAAGGTGTTCTTCAAGGCTTTTACATCGTAGTCATACTGAGAGATATTCTGCATGAGTGATGTGATCTTAGCCATCTGGTCTTCGGTAAGAGTGATGTTATATGTATTGGCTGCATCGTTGATTGCATTCTGAATCTCGCCTTCGTCTGTCAGGTTGTTCTCGATAACATCTTGTTTTACATCGTTCATAAGATCGGTTGCTTCCTGCTGTCCTACGGCGTCTGCAAGTTCCCCGGTTGTTACCAGTTCTTCGGTAGCAGCAGTTTTCTGACCTTCATCTAATGTCTCCCCGCTGGCTTTCTCATAAGCCATCATAATTCCGGTCAGTGCTCCGGTACCGGATACTGCGATCGGTGAAGCTGCAACTACGTTACAGTTCTCAACTCCGGATGTCAGCAGTGTGCTTGCGATCATGGAACTGGTTACGAAAGTAAGGTTTGCAACTTTAACCTGGATGCCGCCCTTTTCGGTCGGTTCTACATAAGCACAGCTGTATGTACGTGTTCCAATCTGTGCTTCAGAGGCAATTCCTTCCATATATTTTCTTTCGTCCGCATTGGTAACCTCGATTGTGGCAACCTCATCGGCAGAAGTCCCAAAATACTCATACATGGATGTCTTCTGTTCTGCTGTTAAGTCGGTACCAAGGGTCACTACCTTGGAACTGTCTGCTTTTGCCACCATAGGCAGGCTAGTACAGGTAAGTGCTGCCGCCAGCATCAGTGGTATTATTTTTTTCATCTTCTTCATAATCATTGGTGTATAATCACCATACCCCCTTTTCAATATCTCTGTGAGATGCCGGCATCCGTCTTCGGATGCCGGCGTATTTTCTTTGATTCTTCCCTAGCATAACATATCCTGTTATATTTGCAAAGAAAATATCCATTAACTATTTCTAAAGATTTTTTGTAGACGCTGTTCAAACAGGTCTTCTTCGATGATTCCCTGCATACTTCCGAGAAATTCTCCCTTCTCTATGAACACGAACGTAGGGACAATATCTGCGTCGTAATCAGCTGCGAGAATGACAGATTCTTCGATCTCTACTTCGTAGAAATTAATTCTGCCACGGTATTTTTCTTCAAGTTCTTCTACGATAGGTTTCATCATGGCACATTTTCCGCACCACACAGCATAGAACATGACAACAACGGGAAGCGGACTGTGCTTTGTCTCGGTTGCAAAGTTTTTCGCCGTTAAGTGTAACATAGTTTTCAACCTTTCTCATTCAATCCTTAAGATCAGCACTTGGGATTCAATATGTGACATACCTCATCCATTGATTTTTTCAGGCAGATTAGCCTCTTGTGCAAACCTTTCCGGTGATAAGTGAATTCACATAATCTTTGCTTGATATTCTTTTTTCCACGTCGTCCCATATGCTTACATCCAGACATAAGTTCTTCTATATTAATGTATGCAGGATCTAAAGAACTGTTACGATATAGTATATCAGATGAATAGCGATTATCGTTTCCTTCCGGCAATTAGTTTACAGATTGGGTTGCCCATAGAAGAGAATTTTTCTTCGTACTCCGTCATAACATTTCCCTGGTTTAACGTTGTGTCTTTGTGAAGATCATAAGTACATGCCGTGATTTCGAATGTATCAGAGCCGTTTAATTCTTCTACGGAGAAATCAAAGAGCGGGCGGTTGTCTGTCTTGAATTCGACAGTTCCGTCTGCCGTCAGGATCTTGTAGTAGCGCTGGAAGAACTCACGGGATGTAAGCCGTCTTCTGGCATGCCTTGCTTTCGGCCATGGATCGGAGAAGTTCAGATAGATGCGGGATACTTCTTCTGGTGCGAATACATCAGCAATATCACGGGCGTCCATGCAGATAAAACGGATATTATCAGGTACGCCCGGGGAATCCATTGCCTGTAGTTTCTCGACAGCCCTTAGAAGGACGCTGGAGTATCGTTCGATTCCGATGTAATTCATCTGTGGATTGCGTCTGGCAAGGGTGAGCAGGAATTGTCCTTTGCCCATGCCGATCTCTATGTGAATAGGATTGGCATTGCCGAACACATCTTGCCATGCTCCTTTGTACTTGGTTTCGTTCTTAACAACTTTTTCGCATTCATTCAGTACGCCTTCGGCGCGGGGTATATTTCTAAGCCGCATGTGCGTTTCCTCCCTGTTTTCAAGCATTTTGTGCTTGTTCTAGTTTATAATGCGTGTGGGGAAATGTCAATTGATTCTAAAGATGTGAAAAAAATAACAAATTTAAGCGTTTTTGGTAAAATTTACTATGGAATTTTTTAATAATAAGAGTATTATTATAACATGAAAAAAGTATATAGGAATGGAGGCGGCTTATGGACTCTATTGTTGGAAGATTGGCGGATATTGAGACTACGGCTGAAGCGATTGTAGAACATGCTCAGGCCCAGAAGAGTGAGATAGAGAAGAAGGTTCAGGCGAAGCGAGATCGGTTCGACCAGGAACTGGAGGAAGAGACGCAGAAGAAACTGCAGGAGATCAGACAGGAAGCGGATGCTAAGATGGAGCGGATATTGGCAGGTCAGCGTGATAAGAACCGATCAACAATTGACGGTCTTAAGAAAGAATTTGAAAAGAATCATAATGATTATGCCCGGGAGATCTTAGCGCATATCATAGAGGTGTAGAACATGGGAAATGTTATGTCATACAGTGGGATTGTCACGAAGGTGCGGGCGATGCAGGCGAAACTTCTTACGGAGAGAGATTTTGAGAGTATCGCCGGTCTTACGAGCGTGCCGGAAGTGATTGAATATCTAAAGGGGAAGCCTGCGTATGCACAGTGTCTGAATCAGATGGATACATCCCTGTATCATAGAGGGAATGTGGAAAAAGTGATGTATCAGTCGTTGTTCGATGATTATACGAGGATATTCCGGTTTGCAGGGATGGAGCAGAAGAAGTTCCTGAAGATCTATTGGAAACGGTATGAGATCGATCTGATCAATTACTGCCTGCGGATTGTATTCAATCATTATGATAAGCCGTTTGATCTTGATTATAAGAAGGCATATTTTGACAAGTATTCTCAGATATCCATTGACAAACTGATTACATCGAGGAATATTGAAGAACTGGTGGATAATCTGAAGGGTACGGAATATTATGCTCCTTTACAGAAGTTGAAAGATTCGGAAGGGGCAACGCTGTTCGATTATGATCTAACACTGGATCTGTATTATTTCTCTACGATGTGGAGGAAGAACAAGCGCCTTCTTAAGGGGAAGGAACTGGAATTGTATACCAGGGACTGTGGCACGAAGATTGACCTTCTAAATATACAGTGGATCTATCGTGCGAAGAAGTATTATCATATGCTGCCGCCGGATATCTATTCCATTACGATTCCGATTAATTACAGGTTAAGCGTGGATCGTTTTAAAGCGTTGGTGGAGGCTCCCACGGTGGAGGAATTCGAACGGCAGTTAGGGACAACGTATTATGCCAGAAAACTGGGTGATATGGAAGGAAAGACTCTGGAACGGATGTACAAAGAGTGTCTGGAGAGGCTATATCTGGGGGACAGGCGGCGTGACCCTTATTCGATAGCAACGATTAATACGTATTTATTCTTGAAAGAAGAAGAACTAGATAAATTAACGACGGCTCTTGAATGTATCCGTTACGGCTTATCTAGGGGAGAGACGTTAGGATACTTAGGAGGTGTGATTCAATGATTGTAAAGATGAAGTTTTTGAGCATCAGTGGTCCGAGAACGGATATTGACCGGGTGTGCGACAAGTACTTGTCTAAGTATGAGATGCAGCTTGAGAATGCGATTACCGAATTGAAGACGACGGATAATCTGATGCCATTTGCGGAAGTGAATCCGTATAAAGAGCCGCTTCAGAAGGCGGAGCAGTTCGCAGCACTTCTGCCGGCGGGGAATATGAAGATCGATACATCCATGAACTGTGAAGAGATGGTTGCATTGATCCGTGATCTGAACCATGACTATCTGGAACTGCAGGAGAAGAAAGAACTGCTTGGCAAGAAGGCTTTGGAAGTTAAGGAGAAATTAAAAGTGCTGGAGCCATTCAGCCCTCTGGAACTGGATCTTCACAAGGCGCTGAGATATAAATATATGAAGATTCGATTTGGAAGAATCGGTGTGGATTATTATAAGAAACTGGAGAAGTATCTGTTCGAAGACCTGAATGCAGTATTCATGGAAGGAACAAGGAACGAGAATTATGTCTATGGGTGCTACTTCGTGTCGAATGCGGAGGCAAGCAAGGTAGACTCTGTGTTCAATTCTCTGCATTTTGAGAAGATTGCTATCCCGGATGAATATATCGGAACTCCGGCAGCAGCGTGTGAAAACCTTAAGAAAGAGATTGGGGAGACGGAAGATCAGATCAGAGAGATTGGTCAGGAGGTTGAGAACCTAATGACCAGCAAAGCGGCGAAGATACTGGGCACAAGGAAGAGGCTAGAGGAATTGTCGAATAACTTCGATGTCCGTAAGATGGCGGCAAGGACTGATGTTGGAGATAACAAGGAAGATTATTACATTCTTTGTGGATGGATGGGGGAAGAAGATGTAGCGGCATTTCTCAAGGAAACAGAGAATGACGACAGAGTATTCGTTGTGGTGGAAGAAGACAGAGAGAAGTTCTTCGGTGACCCTCCGACGAAGTTAAAGAACCCGAGGTTCTTCAAGCCGTTCGAGATGTTTATAAGGATGTATGGACTTCCGGCTCATAATGAACTGGACCCTACGGTCTTTGTGGCGCTGACTTATACATTCATCTTCGGTGCGATGTTCGGAGATGTGGGGCAGGGATTGTGCCTGTTCGTGATTGGCGGCCTGCTCTATCTTAAGAAGAAGATGAATCTGGCGGGAATTATATCGATTGCAGGTATTTTCTCAACGTTTTTCGGGTTCATGTTCGGAAGTGTATTCGGCTTCGAAGATGTGTTGCCGGCGATATGGCTAAGGCCGGTGGAAGCGATGATGAATCTGCCGATGATCGGTCAGTTGAATACCGTATTTGTCGTTGCAATCGCATTTGGTATGGCGCTTAATATCCTGGCGATGATCTTCCAGATTATCAATGCTGTGAAAGCGCACGATACAGGGAATATCTGGTTTGCTACCAATGGAGTGGCAGGACTTGTGTTCTATGGATTCCTTGTATTGACGATTGTGTTATATATGACCGGACATAAGGTGCCGGGCAATATTATGATGGTAATATTCCTGGGAATTCCGATTCTGATGTTCGTATTCAAGGAGCCCCTTACCAATATGGTGGAGCGTAAGAATAAGAAGATGGAAGAAGGCAAGGTGATGTTCCTAGTGCAGGGCTTCTTCGAATTATTCGAGACGTTGCTTAGTTATTTTTCCAATACGCTTTCTTATGTGCGTATCGGAGCATTCGCAGTCAGCCATGCGGCGATCATGGAAGTTGTGCTGATGCTTTCAGGAGCGCAGGCGGGCAATCCAAACTGGATCGGCGTAGTGATCGGTAATCTTATCGTGTGCCTGCTGGAGGGACTGATCGTTGGAATCCAGGTGCTTCGTCTGGAATATTACGAGATGTTCAGCAGGTTCTATAAAGGCAGCGGACGGGAATTTAAGCCGTTCAACAATCATAGTAAAGAACTGTAAGAGTTCATATACGAGGAGGAAATAATCATGACATTAACAGTGAAATTATTACTTATTGTAACTTTGGTACTTAGCATTATCATTCCATTCGGATATTATCTGCTTGGAGAGAAGTCGAAGAAACGTTATAAGAGAGCGATCGGAGCCAATGCTTTCTTCTATTTTGGAGCATTTGCTATTGCGGCAATCATGATGTTCGCAGGAGAGCCTGTTCAGGCTGCGGACGCTGCTTCTAATGTGGCTTCGAATGCTACAGGTCTTGGCTACCTTGCTGCTGCACTGTCCACCGGTTTGTCCTGTGTCGGCGGCGGTATTGCCGTTGCGAGTGCTGCAAGCGCTGCTCTTGGAGCAATCAGTGAGGACTCCAGCGCGCTTGGTAAGTCTCTGATCTTCGTAGGTCTTGCGGAAGGTGTTTGTCTGTACGGACTGATCATCTCCTTCATGATCTTAGGTAATCTGTAAGATGAAGATGTATCTGATTAGTGATAATATCGACACACTGACAGGAATGAGACTGGCAGGAGTAGATGGAGTCGTGGTTCATGAAAGAGAGGAACTTCGGGAAGCCATTGAAAACGCTATGAATGATAAATCGGTGGGAATTATTCTGCTTACGGAGAAGTTCGGCAGGGAATTCCCGGATCTGATTGATGAGATCAAACTGGAGCGGACGATGCCGCTTCTGATCGAGATTCCTGACAGACACGGAACCGGACGTAAGAAAGATTTTATCACATCCTATGTAAATGAGGCGATTGGTCTTAAGTTGTAGAATAGAGATTATAGAATAGGGACCTGTTTAAGGTAAGAAGAAGGTGACACACTTGACATTAGAAGAGAAGATATCACATCTTAAGGATGCCGCTATGGAAGAAGCAAGGGCAGAGGCGAATGCGATTATGAAGCAGCATGAGGATGCGCTGATGGGCGTGTTCGAACAGCATCGTACAGAAGAGATTCGTCAGTCTGAGACCCGTGTGAAGGCAGAGCGTGTCCATGCGAACCAGCAGCTTAATATGGCAATGTCCAAGGCGCAGCTGGAACTGAAGAGGGAATTGAGTAAGACTCAGAATGAATTGAAGAAAGATCTGTTCCGGGAAGTGGAGGAACTGTTGCAGGAATATATGAAGACAGAAGAGTATAGGAGCCTTCTGGTGGAATATATAAGGAAAGCGGCAAAATTCGCTGACGGAGCGGCTATGACAATCTATATTAATCCTACGGATGCTGATAAGAAGGAGTATCTGGAGGAATATACGGGCATGATGCTGACGGTGAGCAAGGAAGACTTTATCGGAGGCGTGCGTGCCGTGATCAGGGAGAAGAATATCCTGATTGACCATGCGTTTAAGGGCGCACTGGAGAATGAATATCAGAAGTTCTCGTTCAAGGGAGGTGCGCAGATTGAGTAATGTAGTGACTGGAGAGATCTATGGAATTAATGGACCTGTCATCTATCTGAAGGGCAAGACCAAGTTCAAGATGGCAGAGATGGTACATGTAGGGAAAGAAAAACTGGTAGGCGAGGTTATTTCTCTGGATAAGGATCTGACAACGGTGCAGGTGTATGAAGAGACGTCCGGGCTTCGTCCGGGAGAAGTGGTAGAGTCTACGGGGGCTGCGGTATCTGTAGCATTGGCGCCGGGGATCTTGAATAATATCTTTGATGGAATCGAGCGTCCGCTGGAGAGGATTGCGGATACCGGCGGGGCATTCATTACCCGTGGTGTCAGCGTGGATTCGCTGGATATGCAGAAGTTGTGGGAGACGCATATTACCGTAAGCGTAGGAGATGCCGTCCAGGGTGGATGCGTGATTGCGGAAGTGCCGGAGACACGTGCAATCATGCACAAATGTATGGTGCCTCCGGATGTGGAGGGAACGGTTGTGTCTGTAGTTCCGGACGGAGAATATACGATTAATGATGTACTGGTGACGCTGGAACTGGCAGACGGCAGCAGGAAGGATCTGACTATGACGCAGAGATGGCCGATCCGTGTGCCAAGACCGGTGACACAGAGGTATCCGGCAAGCGTGCCGCTGATTACCGGACAGCGTATCTTAGATACCATGTTCCCAATTGCAAAGGGAGGTACGGCAGCGATTCCCGGAGGATTCGGAACCGGAAAGACCATGACTCAGCATCAGATTGCAAAATGGGCAGATGCGGATATCATCATCTACATCGGATGCGGAGAGCGTGGAAATGAGATGACGCAGGTTCTGGAAGAATTCTCAGAACTGGTTGATCCAAGAAGCGGAAACCCGCTGATGGATCGGACTGCGTTGATTGCAAATACTTCGAATATGCCGGTTGCTGCCCGTGAAGCGTCTATCTACACGGGACTTACGCTGGCTGAATATTATAGAGACATGGGATATGATGTGGCGATCATGGCGGACTCTACTTCCAGATGGGCAGAGGCGCTTCGTGAGTTGTCAGGACGTCTGGAGGAGATGCCGGCAGAAGAAGGCTTTCCGGCATATCTGGCATCCAGGCTCTCAGCGTTCTATGAGAGGGCGGGTATGATGCAGACGTTGAATGGCGAGACGGGATCTGTGTCAATTATCGGTGCGGTATCCCCGCAAGGCGGAGATTTCTCAGAGCCGGTAACACAGAATACGAAGCGATTCGTAAGATGCTTCTGGGGACTGGATAAGTCTCTGGCGTATTCCAGACATTTCCCAGCAATTCACTGGCTGAGCAGTTATAGTGAATATCTGAATGACTTAAGTGGATGGTATACGGATCATGTATCCCCGAAGTTCATAGATTACAGGAATCGTATGATGGCGCTTCTGAATCAGGAGAGCAGCCTGATGGAGATTGTAAAACTGATCGGTGGCGACGTACTGCCGGATGATCAGAAACTGGTGCTGGAGATTGCGAAAGTAATCCGGCTTGGATTCCTGCAGCAGAATGCATTCCACAAGGATGATACTTGTGTATCAATGGAGAAGCAGTTCAAGATGATGGATGTGATTTTATATCTGTATAAGACCTCCAGAAAACTTGTGGCTATGGGAATGCCGATGTCTGTGCTGAAATCGGAAGGAATCTTCGAGAAAGTCATTGCGATTAAGTATGACGTGCCGAATGATAATCTGCAGCTTTTAGATCTGTATAAAAAAGATATCGATGATTTCTACAACAGAGTCATCGAGAAAAATGCGTAAAGGAGGGACCGTATATGGCAATTGAATATCTTGGACTTAGTAATATTAACGGACCTCTGGTTGTGCTGGAAGGCTTGCAGGATGCTTTCTATGATGAGATCGTGGAGTTCGTCGTGGAAGGCAATACCAGGAAGATGGGACGTATCATTGAGTTATATGAGGATAAAGCGATTATACAGGTATTTGAAGGGACGGAGAATATGTCTCTTGAGAATACGCATACCAAATTAACCGGACATCCGATGGAGGTTGCGGTATCTCCGGAGGTGCTGGGACGTACATTCAACGGAGTGGGAGAGCCGATTGACGGACTGGGACCAATCACGGCTGTGGATCGAAGAGATGTCAATGGTCTGCCGTTGAATCCGGTTAGACGAGAGTATCCGAGAAACTATATTCGTACGGGAATCTCTGCAATCGATGGATTAACGACACTGATCCGTGGACAGAAACTTCCGATCTTCTCCGGAAATGGATTGCCGCATGACCAGTTGGCGGCGCAGATTGTAAAGCAGGCATCTCTGGGAGATGATGCAGAAGGAGAGTTCGCAGTTGTGTTCGGCGCTATGGGTGTTAAGCATGATGTGGCAGAGTTCTTTCGTAAGACATTCGAAGAAAGCGGCGTATCTGATCATGTATGTATGTTCCTGAATCTGGCGAATGACCCGGTAGTGGAACGTTTGATCACACCAAAGGTTGCGCTGACGGTGGCAGAATATCTGGCATTTGAATGTAACATGCATATTTTGGTTATTCTGACGGATATGACTTCATTCGCCGAGGCGATGCGTGAGGTGTCTTCTTCTAAAGGTGAGATTCCTTCCAGAAAGGGATATCCGGGATACTTATATAGTGAATTGGCAACGCTCTATGAGCGTGCGGGAATTGTAAGCAGTGCGACCGGATCGGTAACCCAGCTTCCGATTCTGACCATGCCGAATGATGATATTACACATCCGATTCCTGACTTGACAGGGTATATTACGGAGGGGCAGGTAGTTCTTGATCGTAACCTGCATGGGCAGGCAGTCTATCCGCCGATCAGTATCCTGCCGTCACTGTCGCGTCTGATGAAGGATGGTATTGGAGCAGGGTATACCCGTGAGGATCATCAGGATCTGGCGAACCAGTTATTCTCTGCTTATGCGAAGGTAGGAGAGGCAAGGAATCTGGCATCGGTTATCGGTGAGGATGAACTGTCTCCGCTGGATAAGCGGTATCTGAAGTTCGGCGAGGAATTCGAGAGACGGTATATCGGACAGGGACCGACAGAGAATAGGACGATTCAGGATACGCTGGATCTTGGATGGGAACTGTTGGGACTTCTGCCGAAGGAGGAACTGGATCGTATTGATACGAAACTGATAGAGAAGTACTATCCACGTGAAGCAGACTAGCCGCGGCAGAGCAGACAGGGATGCTAGCATCCATGGCTGGTCTGGCATGGCTAGGGGCGACGTGACCGAGCGGCGAAGCCGCGAGGTCCCGGAGCCAGGGCGTAAGCCCGTCTGCTGGGCAGCGGCGAAGATTAGAAAGGATGTTGATATATGGATCCGAGAGAATTTCCTACCAAAGGGAACTTGATGCTTGCGAAGAATTCTCTTGCGTTGGCACATCAGGGATATGACCTGATGGATAAGAAGCGGAATATTCTTTTAAAAGAGTTAATGAGTCTAATCGATGAGGCGAAAGACATACAGGAAGAGATTGATACGACTTTTACCAGGGCTTATGCATGTCTGCAGCGTGCGAATATCGAACAGGGAATCAGCAAGGTTCAGGAGTTGGCATTCACCGTTCCGATAGAAGATTCTATCCGTATTCAGACCAGAAGTATCATGGGAACGGAGATTCCGCATATTAAGTATGATGATAAGCAGAATGATCTGACCTATGCGTTTGGCACGACACATGAGTCTATGGATATTGTCAGGGAGGCTTTCCGAGAGGTGAAAGATCTGACGATTAAGTTGGCTGAGGTGGAGAATGCGGCTTACCGGCTGGCGGCTAATATTAAGAAGACGCAGAAGAGAGCCAATGCGCTTAAGAATATTACGATTCCGATGTATAGTAATCTGGTGTATACGATTAATAATGCGTTGGAGGAGAAGGAGAGAGAGGAATTCACCAGGCTGAAGGTGATTAAGAGGATGCAGGCTAAGTGAGGGAATCTTGTTGAGTAAATGTATGATTGGGAAGTGGTCGGCGCAGGGGTGAGCCACCCATGGCTCACCCCTGCGCTTGGCGTTTCTGAATGACAGCATATTCTCAATGCATGTCGGTCTACAAATAATATATGATTATACATGTGATGTTGTGGATGTATCAATGGCTTAAACTAACAGATAAGGACGGTCTTCCCTTCAAAAGCAAAACCGTATTTTCGTATTCTGTCGGCAGGAATCCCGCGTGCTTCGAGATCCGCCTGGTAATTCATTTTTTCAATCTGTGTAAGTGCATTGATGGCGGTATCCTTTAAAGTTGGTTCATCTTCTGAATCATGGACTTTGAATTCTAATATTATGCCGTCATCGTGAGGGTTCTTTGGTTCTAGTACTACATCATATCTTCCGAAGCCGCTTTCGCGGTTAGAACGAATAATGTATCGTTCTTCGAGATCTACAATGAGTCCGAGAACAAAACCATGGTAAAAGCGTTCCGGTTCGGATGTACCGGAAGGATGTTTGCCTGTATCAAAGAAACTGAATGTGGACAGAGCCACTTTATTCATAAAAGCATTCATCGCTTTTATATCACCCAAAAGAAGTGCTGTAATGAAATCATTATAATGATTATCATATTCGGAGAACCAGTCATGAATGATATTTTCAAACATAATTCGGACTTCTCTATTGGTGAGGGTCAGTACATAGTTGGTGCGTCCGGTTCGTTCTATAAATTCTGTATTTTCTGCTTTTAGATATCCACTTGCGAGCAGCAGACTCCAAACAGAACTGTCTTTGACGGATAATTGATTATAGACAATCTGTTCATCAATCTGTACGGTAAGAGGTTCGTCCAGAAGGAGTTTTTCAAAATCCTGTTTAATGATTTTATTGCTTTCGCGCAGAAGTTTGCTGATTAAACTGTTGGAACTGGTATTAGCCCAATAGGTGTCTACCCTTTGTTTGTCAAGGTAATTGATAATGGACCAGGGGTTGTATATGTCATGTTTTCTTCCGAATATAAAACCATCATACCAGGATTTCACAAGTTCTTTGCTGGAGGAAAGACCGTATTCTTCCAGTGCGGTATAAACTTCCGATTCTGTAAAACCGAAAGAATCCTCGTATTTTGTAGAGGTTGTTGTAATAACCTCCAGATTGTTCAGGTCGGAGAAGACTGATTCTTTGCTGACGCGAGTAATTCCGGTTAAGATAGCGCGTTCCAAATAAGGATTGGTTTTAAATGCTGCGTTAAACAGGCTTCTTGTGAAAGAAACTAGTTCTTCCCAATATCCATTCACATAGGCTTCCTGCATGGGAGTATCATATTCATCCAATAGGATAATTACTTTTTGACCATAATATCTAGAAAGAAAATCAGACATTTTGTGGATAGCCATAGTTGCCACGACTTCATTCATATCTGAGGTAACACTATGAAAATACGTCTTTTCTTCCGCGGTAAGCAAATCACCTTCCAGAAGGAAAATATTCTTGCTATATAGATCGGTTAGAATCTGATTGATGCGCTGTTTTGTCATCTGGAAATCAGGTTCTTTGACGTTAGCAAAAGTAAGGCTGATAACGGGATAAGTTCCTTGAAGATGACGGTAACTTTCTTCTTTCCATACGTCCAGACCTTGGAATAAGTCTGCTCGTCCGGCATATTTTACCGAGAAAAACTGTTCCACCATGCTCATGGTAAGAGTCTTGCCGAATCGCCGTGGACGTGTTATCAGGGTCGCAATGTCATCTGATTGCCACCATTCACGGATGAATCGAGTTTTATCTATATAAAAATTATCTTTTTTTCTGATGGTCTCGAAATCTTGATGTCCGATGCCGATTGTCCGTGCCATAAGTCTGTCCACCTCTTTCTGTAGAAATACTCATTATGATAAGTATAACATTTCCGGGTATGTTTTACGATTGTTTTCATACTTGCTTTAATAACTCCACTTCTATTAATGTTTGTCTGAATTATAGCATGTACAGTTATGAAAGTCATCCTTTTGGCAACTATAAATTTCTGACATATTTCGACAATCTGTGGCGGAAAGGAATATAGTATTTAAACTTTTAATATTTCTTTATAATTATCCTTTCGTATATACAACAGACTTGTTTCACTGTGTAAAAGACGGGAAAAAATTGACAGCATGAGAAAGTAGCTATAGTAATAAAAATACCACAGAGTATTAAAAACGCTCCAATGTATCCTTTTAATGACAAATGTTCTCCCAAGAAAAAGAATGAAAAAATAGCAGAAAACACAGGTTCTAAAGACATCATGAGTCCGGTATGTTCAGGTGTTGTATGCCGCTGCGCAACTGGCTGCATCACAAACCCGAAAGCACTGCAAAATAACGCCAGTCCTAAAGTTGCCCACCACTGTGCAGTAGTTTTGGGCAATAAGGAAGATTTAAAAATAAAACTGGCAATCCAAGCATAAATACTGACAAATCCCAATTGCCATATGCCGATTAATAGTCCGTCAAACAACAACGAAATTTTGAACAGACCGTAGCAAATATTAATCATGTTATATCAGGAGTTATACGCATCGGCACATTTACCAGTGTATCGGTACAATGGCTTCCCAAAATCATACGTTCCTTTCAAACGAAATATCCATTGGTAAAGTTTGAACTTCTTGATGGAACTTACGCAAATATAACTGATTGGATTACACAGGGGAAAATAGACTGTGGTTTTCTGACAGCACCGATTCCGGAAGAACTGTCATTCATACCGTTAATGAAAGACCCTATGATGGTATTAATGTGTAAAAACCACCCCTTGGCAATACGGTTATATTTACCATAGGGGTGCTGGCAGTCCGTTGCCGTGTTGAGGCGAATTGGGGACGGGGGAAATTGAAAAAACCCCCGTCCCCAATTCGATTTGCCGTGTCCCTTTTTGAAATCTCCCGTGTCCCTTTTTCGATTTGCCGTGTCCCCGATTGAATCGGCCGGAGGGGCTATTATTTAAAGATTAATTTCGATTTTAAACAAGTCAGAAGGAATATAATGTTTACTTGAAATTAGTATATTTTGGTCATTATCGTATATGGTTTCTTGAATGAGTAAAAAAGAATTGCTATTGGATAAAGTATATGTTGAAGCTGTAAAATTACCGGCGGTTGAATGAGAGCAGATCCGTCTGCAGCAATTCATGTTTTTATAACATTGACATTCAAGATAATTAAGTAATTGATCTGAGTTATTCAGGTCAATTTGTTTTTCTCCGATTAATTCAATTGGAAGAAAACTTAAAGAATATGCTAAGGGAGTTTCGCCATGTTTATACCAACGATCAACAATTACAACAGCAGGAGTATATTGTTTTAATGAATCTGCAATCGATTTGGTTGGAGGTTCTATGCGAAATTCAAGTTCTACAGAATCTAAAGTTTCTGTGCAATATGAATAGACAGGGTGAAGTAACGTGTCAGTATCTGGTTCTTCTATATAATCTTCGGATTGATTAGAGACAAAATGTCCAATTCCTTGTACATTTTTTGTTAATCCATCTTCCTGTAATAATGCTAATGCCTTTCTTAAAGTCATCCGGCTTACATTCATCTGTGCGGAAAGTGCAGTCTCGGAAGGGAGCTGTGAGCCCGCTGGATAGGTTCCATTTTGGATGAGTTCATATAATTGATCATAAACTTTTACGTGTTTCAATTTTTTTGTCTTTGATTTGTCTAAATTTTGAGCCATATCACCCTGCGGATGATCCGATTGTGGAAACATTCTTCCAGCCATTCCCGGCTGCGTGGCTTCCGTATCCGTTCATTTGTGCCCAGATACCGCTGAAGTGGTGTCTGTCCCGTTACTGAATGGATGGTGGTATTATGTTTCCGGATATACTCCATGAGCATACGGTTGAACTCTTCCAGCGACTGTATCTGGGACAGATCGATGCCGTACAGCCAGCGCTCTTTCAATGTCCGGAAATTCCTCTCTACTTTG
>NZ_JBNPMC010000026.1:0-52700 GCF_050313795.1 Bariatricus sp. SGI.154 | reverse complement strand
TTGCAATTTCCCCCGTCCCCAACTACTAACGGTTCATCTCTAACTGTGCCCCAGTCGAATGGTGCGCTTCTATAATCGAATCAATCTCTTTCAAGTCTGAAGAAGGCAGATCTCCCGGGATCGTATTCTTCACTGCTCCGGTTGCGTTGCCATATTCCAGTGCCCGCTGATAATTCTCCGGCTCTGACAGCAGTCCGTAGAGGACACCTGAGATATAGGCATCTCCGCTTCCGATGCGGTCCACCACCTCAATATTGCGATATGGCTCTTCTTCATAATACGTATCTTCCTTCGCACTATAGATCACAGAACCAAAGGTATGCACCCTCGGGCTATGCACGATACGCTGGGTGGATGCCACCACAGAGATCGGATACTCCTGTGTGAAACTCTTCATCATCTCTTTGACACTTCCTTCTTTCTTGAAGGTAAGACGTGCCGTATCCTCAGAGCAGAAGAAAAGATCTACATAAGGCAGGATGTCCTCGATGCACTTGCGCGCCTCTTCGCCGCTCCACAGATTCCCCCGGAAATTCACGTCAAATGAGATGAATGTCCCATGTTCTTTGAATCTTTTCATCATCTCAATCACTGTCTCCTGACACTGGTGGCTAAGCGCCAGGGTAATCCCACTCGTATGGAAGCATCTCGCAGAAGAATAAAGGGAATCATCAAACTCTGAGATATCCAGTTTCGTTATGGAAGTATGAGCGCGGTCATACGCAACTCTAGGCTTCCTTGGATATGCGCCATTCTCATAATAGTAGACACCCAGGCGCGCATCCTTCTCCTGGTCATAGACCAGATAATCATCACTGACACCGCAGAAACGAATCCGATTCTTCGCATAGATCCCGATATCGTTCGCAGGTAATTTGGAAATAATCCCCGTCCGAAGTCCCAACAAAGAGACACCGGATACCACATTCAATTCAGCGCCTCCTACCTGCTTCTGAAATGTCTCGCCGCGCACAAGACGCTCGTTGCTCGGCGGCGAAAGCCTTAACAATACTTCTCCAACCGACAGCAAATCAAACTCTTTCTTCATATAATTACCTCCATACGCGATACGCCGCCAAGATATAGCCTTAACTACTAATACTCCAGATATGCCCCTTTCATCGGGCTGACCGCATGCTCGCTGAACATACGGAGTACACCTTTTTTGTATTTTGGCGCTCTTGGTTTCCAATTCTTCCGGCGTTCTTCTAATACCGCATCCACTTCCTCTGGGGTCTTCTTCTCGCCGTGGATACCGATAATATTCAGTTTCCTTCCCATAACATCGATTTCAATCAGATCGCCTTCTTCCACAAGCGCAATCGGTCCGCAATCTACCGCTTCCGGGCTGCAATGCCCGATTACAGGCCCCGTCGACGCCCCAGAGAATCGTCCGTCCGTAATCAACGCAATACTTCTTCCCAGTTCCTTATCGCTGCTGATTGCTTCAGATGTGTAGAACATCTCAGGCATTCCGCTGCCTTTCGGACCTTCATAACGGATGAATACCGCATCTCCTTTTTGCACTTTGTGTTTCAGCACAGCATCCAGACATTCTTCTTCGCTGTCGAACGGTCTGGCTCTTAATACCGCCCGGAACATCTCCTTCGGGCAAGCCGTATGCTTAATTACCGCTCCCTCCGGTGCCAGATTGCCTCTTAAGATCGCTATGCTTCCATCGGTTCCAATCGCCTGGTCATATGGACGGATAATATCCCCTCTTGTCAGAGATACGCCATAACGCTTATTGAATTCCTCAAGCCACTTCTCGCAGCGTTCATAGAATCCATTCTTCTTCAATTCTTCCAGATTCTCACCCAAAGTCTTGCCTGTGATCGTCATCACATCCAGATGCAGGTGCTGCTTAATCTCTTCCATAATCGCAGGCACACCGCCGGCATAATAGAAGCATTCTGCAGGCCAGCGCCCTGCCGGACGTACATCCAGAAGATAATGGGCATTACGATGCAGTCTATCAAACGTATCACCCGTGATCTCAATACCGAACTCATGCGCGATCGCCGGAATATGAAGCAGGCAATTGGTGCTTCCGGAGATTGCCGCATGAACCAGGATCGCATTCTCGAAACTATCCATCGTCACAATATCGCTTGGACGCATATTCGGCATAGTTGCAAGTCTTACCGCCTGCTCTCCTGCCTGTCTTGCAAATGCAAGCAGATCAGGGCTGGTCGCCGGCATCAATGCACTGCCCGGAAGCGCCAGTCCCAGTGCTTCCGCCATAATCTGCATGGTAGACGCCGTTCCGATAAAAGAACATGCACCACAACTTGGACAAGCATTGCATTTCGCCCAATTCAACTTCTCCTCGTCAATCTCTCCCCGCTGATACTTAGCATTATACATTCCCAACTGCTCCAGCGTCAACATCTCCGGTCCGGCATTCATCGTACCTCCCGGCACTACAACAGACGGAATATCCACTCTTGCAAGACCAATCAGATTCCCCGGCATACCCTTGTCACAACTTGAAAGATATACCCCCGCATCAAATGGCGTTGCATTGGCATGAATCTCGATCATATTGGCAATCATCTCACGGCTTGCAAGACTGTAGTTAATACCATCCGTTCCCTGGCTCTCGCCGTCACAGATATCCGTACAAAAATACCTTGCGCCATGCCCGCCAGCCTGTTCCACGCCTTTTCTTACTTCTTCCACCAGAATATTCAGATGCCCGCTTCCAGGATGGCTGTCGCCATATGTACTCTCAATCATCACCTGTGGCTTTGCCAGATCCTCCGGCTGCCAGCCTGTTCCGATACGCAGCGGGTCTAATTCCGGCGCCAGTTTACGCATTTCCTGACTTCTAAGTTCCATTGCTACCTTCCTCCATATTCTCTATGTTACTGTTTTACTTTTCAGTTTTGCTTTTATCATTTTACCACTTTTATTATTCCACACGCTTCATTCTCACATTTCCTATGCAAAATCTGCACAAATTCTATGCAAAGAAGGAAATAATCAGTGCTACAACGAATCCTGTCGCGCCAACCAATGTCTCCATAACAGTCCATGTCTTAAAGGTCGTCTTCTCATCCATTCCTACCAATGACTTCACCAGCCAGAATCCCGAATCATTGAAATGAGAACATACCGTAGATCCGCCAGCAACTGCCGCTGTTGTACACGCCAGATACAGCGGTGACAGATCTGCGATTCCCGGCATAGCCGCGATAATGCCCGCTGCCATTGTCATTGCAACCGTAGCGGAGCCTACACAGATTCGTACAAGTGCTGCCACAACGAACGCAATTACCACAATCGGCAGGTTTGCAGAAGATACTGCATTACCAATCACTTCTCCAAGACCGGAATACTGCAGCATATAGCGCAGGACACCACCGCAGGCTGTCACTAATAAGATCAGACCCGTCGGCTCTAATGACTTTGTCATAACCTTTTCCAATTCATTCGTCGTATATCCATGTCTGAGTCCCAGTACGATCATCGCAGCTACTGTCGCAATCAGAAGTGCTACGAATGGCTCTCCAAGGAATCCGAAGACTGGTGCAAGACCGCTCAGTGCAGGAACAACGCCAGATACAGAGTCCAGAACAATCAGTACAAGCGGAATCAGGATAATTCCGACAATCGTCCAGAAGTTCGGAAGTTTTGACTCATCAAAATCCGCCTGATTCGCAATATGATCAGGAACCGGAACATCAAATTTATTGCCACAGATCGATCCCCAGATCGGTCCAGCCACAATCATGGCAAAGATTCCACATACAACACCTACCATAATTACCCAGCCAAGATCAACCTCTAACATCGTTGCCACCAGAACCGGTCCCGGTGTCGGCGGGATAAATGCATGTCCGACAGCCAGTCCTGCCAGCAGCGGAATTACATAGAACAAAGAGGAACGGTTGGTTCTCTTTGCAAGAGAGAATGCCAGCGGAATCAGAATAATCAATCCTGCATCAAAGAATACCGGCATTGCAATGACCAGACCTGTAATACCAAGCGCCCAAGCCGCTTTCTTATCCCCGAATCTTTTGACCATCGTAACTGCCAGTGTCTGCGCGCCACCGGAAGTCTCCAGTATCGCCCCAAACATCGAGCCAAGTCCTACCAATAACGCAATTCCCTTTAACGTATTTCCAATACCATCATTCACCGCTGTGACAATATCATCAAACGGCATCCCCGCAATCAATCCAATCGCAATCGCTCCGATCAGAATCGAAACCATCGCCTGGATATTAAACTTAATAATTAATACCAACAATATTACAAGCCCCACCAATGCTGCAACCACAAGTCTGGTTGGATTTAACGCTGCTGTTTCAGCATTCATTTGTTTTTCCTCCTTCTACATTTACATTACTTTTTAACATCTGACGTCTTATGTCTTGTTGCTTTTACTACTTTTTTCAGTTAATTTTGTCAATACATCTGATGTTTGCTTTTATTTTTTCTACTTTTCGCATAAAAAAACAGTGGGATACTCTCAGATATGCCCACCGTTTTTGTGCGTTTTGTCTAATTCGATTCCTCGTGTTCCTCCATCATCCTCATAATCATCTGACGATTATAAGTCAAGTGCATAATCATCGCGCACTTCGCCCCCATCGGGTCCTTATTTAAAATTGCATCCGTAATTGCACGATGCGTCTCTATCGTCTCTTTCATCAGTATTCTGTGTGTAAGATTCGCGAATGTCACAACCGCTGAGTTAATGACAGGAATCAATATCTCCACTACCCTGTTCTGGCTGCATTTCGCAATGCATGTATGGAATTCCACATCTTTTTTTATGTGATTTTTCCCCGTAAGATATAATTGTTCCACCTCATCACACAGGCTCTTCAACTGCTCAAGATCCTCTTGCGCAGCGTTTTCACTTGCCATAGATGCAATCTCCGGTTCCAGCATCAGACGCACTTCACAAAGTTCCAAAGCCAACTTGTATTTATCATCGAATCTGCCCAATCCCAAAGGATCATCTTCCAATGTGCTGGTACTGATCACATAGGTTCCGGAACCTCGCCGCACTTCCAGCACGCCTTTCGAAACCAGACCTTTTACCGCTTCCCGGATCGTGCTTCGACCCACGCCGAACTTCTCCGCCAATTCGAATTCATTCGGAATCTTCTGCCCGACTTCCACCGGCTCCTGCAAAATATAATGGAATAATTCCTCTTCTACCTGAGACCCCAGAAGCCTCCTATCCATCTTCTCAAACCGATACATATATCCTTCCTTCTATCCCGTCTTCAATACAGCATTCACAGAACGCAGCACTAATCAAATAATGCCGTAGAAAAATATCTCTCCGCAGTATCCGGCAGCACCGTAACCACTGTCTTCCCTCGCCCCAGCTTCTTCGCCAGCCTTCTGGCTGCCGCCACATTCGTGCCACTGGAAATTCCACACATCATGCCTTCTGATCTTGCCAGTTCCCTGGCTGTCTCAAGCGCTTCTTCATCCGTCACGATCACAACCTCATCATAGATCTCCTGATTCAGAATCGCCGGGATCACGCCATCCCCGATTCCCATCTGGATATGGCTCCCCACTTCACCGCCGGACAGAAGCGCTGCATTCTCCGGCTCAACCGCCCAGATCTCCACATCCGGGTTCTGTTTTTTCAGAATCTCTCCAATCCCTGTGATTGTTCCGCCCGTACCAATGCCGGAACAGAAACCGTCAATCTTCTTTCCCGCCTGAGCGATGATCTCTGCGCCGGTCCCTTCATAATGCGACTTGCTATTCGCCGGGTTCTCGAACTGCTGCGGCACGAACACGTGCGGATTCTCCTCCTTCATACGAAGCGCCGTCCGGATACATTCATTGATACACGCTCCAATATCACCCGCATCATGAATCAGTTTTACTTCCGCCCCATAATTCTGAACTAATTTCCTCCGTTCCTCACTTACCGAATCCGGCATAATGATCACCGTCTTATAACCTCTCACAGCCCCGACAAGCGCAAGACCGATCCCCTGATTGCCGCTGGTCGGCTCTACGATAATCGTATCCTCATTCAGCAGCCCCTGCTTCTCGGCTTCCAGGATCATATTGTATGCCACGCGGGTCTTCACAGAGCCGCCGATATTGACAGCCTCGAACTTCACAAGAATCTCTGCACTGTCCTCATCCGTCATATGATTCAGACGGATCAGCGGAGTATTCCCCACCGCTTCAAGTATATCATTATATATCATGATTGCATTTACTCCTTCTAATTAACCTTAATTACATCTATTCTATCATAATATGCCGCTATATTGCATAGGAAAATAGAAATACTTTGAAATCGCTTAATACACTACCTCTATCTGATGCTCTATACAGAATTCATTCATCTCTTCCGGCAGAGGCTGGTCCGTAACAATCGCTGACAATTCTTTCAGGGGCATCACTCCATAATAAGACATCTGGTTCATCTTAGAACTGTCTGCCAGTAGGATGGTTCGATCAGAATGCTCGTGGAATGCCCTTTTCAGCGCAGCATCTTCCGGCAGATATTCCATCACACCCTGCTTAAGGTCTACCCCACAGCAAGAGATAAAGCACGTCCTTGCATGATGCTTCGCAATATATTCACATGCCTCATGACCATAGATACTCACCCTATCCGAATGATAGGTCCCACAGACACAGTCCGCCAGGATATTGCCATAATTCCCCATCAACTGCAAAGCTGGTATTCCATTGGTCAGAACTCTCAGACTCGAATATTCTGCCAGATGGCGCGCAAGACAATAACACGTACTACTGCCATCCATGAAGATACAGTCTCCTTCTTCTACATATGCCGCCGCAAGACTCGCAAGATAATTCTTCTTATCAATATTCGCATGGCTTCGGAATCCAAAGGGCAGTTTAATCTTCTCCTGGGAAATAAAGGCTGCACCGCCACGCTTCTTCTTAATCAGCCCTTCTCTCTCCATCTGGATCAGATCCCGCCGGATTGTCGGTTCGCTGGCATAGACTGCCTTTGCCAGTTCTTCCACACTCATATATAATCTTTTTTCTAAATGATTCAGAATCTCTCTTTGTCTTTCTTTGGGCGTCATAGTCTTAGCCTCTTTCCTGGGTATGTTATATGTATTATAACAATGACGGTATAAAAAAGCAATTTTACTGATTATTTCCAATGATCATTTTCATGATTGCAATCACATTTTTCTGTCCAAATCTCAAAATAAGTGCCACGCTTTCTTTCGGCTTTTTTTCATGCTATACTCCAGTTATCATGTAATATTTTATATAGTGTCTATATGCAAGGAGGAACGGAATATGCTTGTAACAATGAACAGAGTCTTAGAATACGCAGAAAGTTACGGACAGGCAATCGGCGCATTCAACGTATGTACTTTAGAAGGAATCCAGGCTACATTGGAGGCTGCCGAGGAACTAAAACAGCCGGTGATCATCCAATTCGTAGAACTCCATGAGGCTTATATCTCACTGGATGTGATCGGACCGATCATGGTTATGATGGCAGAGAAAGCAAACGTGCCAGTCTGCGTACATCTGGATCACGGTGAGAAACTGGATTACCTGCAGAAAGCCCTGGATATGGGCTTCACATCCATCATGTATGACGGCTCTATGCTGGACTTCGATCAGAATGTTGCCAATACAAGAATCGCTGTGGAGATGGCAGCCAGATACGGTGCATCCGCAGAAGCAGAACTGGGAGCTATGGGCGGCAACGGAAGCACAGATGAAGACCGGTACACAAACCCTGACGAAGCGAAAAGTTTCGTAGAACTGACGGGCATCAATGCCCTGGCATGTTCTTTTGGCACGATCCACGGACTGTATTTCGCAGAACCAAAACTGGACTTTGACCGAATCTCCGATATCCGGCAGAAAACCGGAATTCCAGTGGTTATGCACGGCGGTTCCGGCGTAAGCGACAAAGACTTCCGGGAATGTATCAGGCGCGGCGTACGCAAGATCAACTACTACACCTATTCTGCCAAGGCTGGCGGAGAGGCTGTTAAAAAGCAGTGTCTTAAGGCGGAGAATGAATTCGTCTACTATCATGACGTAGCCGTATGGGGACGCGAAGCGATCAAGGCGGATGTACTGGCTGCCATGAAGGTATTCAGCGGAAAATAATACTCTATGCGATTCCTCTTGGGAATATCGCAATAAAAAGCAGGTGAAATATTATGAAGAATAAAAAAATTGTTGTGGCAGGACACCTCTGTGTCGACATCACGCCTAAGTTCTTTGAATCTCAGAGAACCGACAGCGTCAGCGCTCTGCTAAAGCCAGGAAAACTTCTGAATGTAGGAAATGCTACCAACAGTGTTGGCGGTGTCGTTGCCAACACCGGACTTGCTCTTAAGAAGTTCGGAAGCGAAGTTATTCTGCTTGGCAAGATTGCCGATGATGCTTTTGGAAGCATTATTGAGCGGACATTTCAGGAGCAGACGGCCGCTCAGCATCTGATCCATGCCGAGAATGAAAGTACCTCCTATACAATGGTCATCGCCCCTCCGGGAATCGACCGCATCTTCCTGCATCATCCGGGGACGAATGATACCTTCTGCTATGAGGATCTTGATTTTGACCTGATCGCACAGGCAGGACATTTCCACTTCGGATATCCTCCGCTTATGCGCAGCATGTATGTGGATGGCGGCAGCGAACTGATCAGGATATTCAAGAAAGTAAAAGAACTGGGGCTTACCACTTCTCTTGATATGGCTGCTGTGGAGGATGGATCTGAGGTCGCTGCATGTGACTGGGCAAAATTAATCCGAGATGTGCTGCCGTATGTAGATTTCTTCGTCCCAAGTATTGAAGAACTGGGATATATGATGGACAGACCACTTTACAATGAGTGGAACAGACGGGCAAACGGAGCCGATATTACATTAATGCTGGATGCCCGGGAAGATGTAAAGCCTTTGGCTGACAGGCTGATCGAATGGGGCGCGAAATGTGTATTGATCAAGTGCGGTGCTTCCGGGATGTATTTAAGGACAGCATGTTCTGAGGTTATGTCACAGATTGATCCACAATTTGGAGACTGGGATAACCTGGATATCTTCGAGAAGAGTTATGTGCCGGATCTTATTCTGTCCGGAACCGGGGCGGGCGATACCAGCATCGCGGCGTTCTTAAAAGCGGCCATTGACGGGTATCCTGCAAGCCGGTGCCTGCAGTTGGCGACAGGGACTGGGGCGTCCTGCATTACGGCTTATGATACTTTGAGCGGGCTGCTGTCTTTTGAAGAGTTGATTCGGAAGATTGATGGGGGATGGGAGAAGAATTCGTTCTAAAATAGAATAAGGAATGTTTTATAATGGCGAGAAGGATGCATTGCAGAAATATCTGGAGGATCACAAGGAATATTTTAGCGAACTGGATACCGGAACTTATCAGGCAATTCGGGAACTTCTGCATTCCAGGAAGCAGTTAAGAGGGATTGTAACAAAATATAACGGAGAGGAGAAGGTCGATATGTGTAAGGCATTAGAAGATATATATGAAGATGGAAAAAGTGACGGAATTAAGATGGGCATTAAAGAAGGTATCAAAGAGGGTATCAAAGAAGGCGGTATACAAGTACTAGCGGAAACCTGCCAGGATTTCGGAGTTTCCAGAGATGATACTATCAGCAGAATCTGCATGAAATTCTCTTTATCCGAAGCAGAAGCAATCGAATATATTGATAAAGACTGGAAATAAAGGATTTAAAAAGTACTTTATATTTCAAAAAGGAGGGGTGTTATACTCATGATACCCCTCCATTAAAGATTATTTACAACCAATGCCACCCCCGACAGAATCAGCATTACGATCACTAATTTCTTCACAACTTTCTCATCCAGCACTTTGCTGCTTGCCATTCCCAGGTATAATCCTGCCAGCATCGCCGGAATCAAGATCACAGCCTGCTTCAGGACATCAAACGTAATGATTCCCAGAACCGTATACAATACAATCCGGAATGTATTCTCCACAACAAATACCATGCAGATATTCGCCTTGAACCCATGGCTGTCCTCAGTCACTCTGCCCACGTATGCCCCCAGCAGCGCTCCTACTCCATATAAGCCGCATAATACTCCTGACAGGATTCCGATAATGCCCAGCACAACCTTCGATTCTTTTATCTTGATTGCCTGCGCTTCCCGCAGCAGCATCTCTACACCAACAAAAATGATAAGAAAACCGAAAACAATCTTGATATGCCCGGTATCTGCATTTTTCAAAAGCAAGACCCCCGGAATGTTCCCAAAAAGCACGAGTATCGCAAGCGGAAGGCAGATGCCCCACTGAATAGATCCTCGCTCTTTCCATGCGAGAATCGCGTTAGTCGGATACCCTAAGAGCAATTCCACAGGCGAGATATTAATATTACTATTTCCAAAACTGAGGATTGTCGTAAATACAAGCGTATTCGCAAAACCACATAAGCCCTTTATAAAAAATGCACCTACTGATGCAACGATCCACCAAAACATTTTATCCCCCTATTTATATGATTGATTCTTGACTTTCTCACTTAACGTCTTATCAAAGACTCATCCGATTTACAATTTATAATTATAATGAGATATCTTCAACAGAACAATAAGAATAATCAACAATAATATAAAAATATTGAGATGACAAATGTTCATTCCTTCTTCGTTAGTTTCAGCAGCGTGTTAAGTATAATCTTCTCCCGTCTTTCACTATATAGATGTCGCTCTTATACCGATTGGCCTCCGCGACCAGGTTTACAGCATACTCGTCGTGAAGTCCGACTTCTGATTGAACCGTACATGTAATTTCTTTCATTTTTCGCCCACCCCTTTACATTTTCCACCATTGCATTGATGCCTTTCCAGATTGCACCGATCAATTCATCCAGTTGATAGCCGTGGGGTGCAAGTTTCCTCGCCAGATGCCCGAAATATACTTTCACAAACTCATCCTGATTCATTGGGAGGAGAGTTCATCCAGGTCAAATAAAATTGTTTTTATCATATGTTATCGCCTTTGACATAGCAGCCTTATTACAGTCTAGTTTTCTAAAAGCCGGAAATACCGATCATGTGCCTCCTGATAATCCCGGTTAAATTCTTCATCCCGCCCAGAATGCAGCATCGTAACATAATCATGCACCTGATGCTTGATCTCAGGTGTTGCTCTTGCAACCGTCGCCACACCGACATTCGAACAGACATCGGAGATACGTTCCGCTTCCGAAAGCAGATTGAAGAATTCCGTGCCATTAACGACTCCGCACTCTCCGCCGCGAAGCCGTTCTATATGGTTCTCCTTCAATGCATTTACCATATCATCCACAACTTCTTCCAACGGTTCAATATGTCTGGCTGCCATCAGATTCTGCTTTCTGAACGCTTCATTCGTATAATCCAGAATCCGATCAAGCAATTCCCGGAGTACAAGCAGTTCTGACAACGCATTCTTCGAGAATTCATTGCCATTCTCTTTCATAGCCATCGCAATCTCAGCAATATTCAAAGCATGATCTCCCAGCCGTTCAAACTCCGTGACTGCAGAATAATAATAATTCATGATCTCAACATGATAAGAAGAAGTAATCTTCGCAGATATCTGAACCAGATAATTGCTCACCCGGTCCGCCATACGGTCCATATAATCCTCTTCTTCTACTATCTGCCCTATGACTTCCGGGTCATATTTGGTAAACATATCAAAAGCACGATTAATATTCGTCCGTGCCATCTGGCACATTACCAGAAGCACCTCATAGCAGCGCCCAAAAGCCAGCGCCGGAGTACTGATGAACACTGGATTAAGCGCATCCAGCATCTCATCATATTTCCCGGAGGCAACAGGCTCGTCCTTCACAATCTTGTAACTGATCTTTTCATAGATTCCCACCAATGGCAACAGTAGAATCGCACATGACAGATTAAAAATCGTATTCGTATTCGCAATTCCGCCTGAGTGGATCGTACTATTCCAGATACTATCCAAAAGCCCGACTTTATGTATCATTGTAACAACCGTCAGAATCAAGGCAAACTCGCTTAAGTTAAATAGAATATTCACAACACCCACACGTTTGGCTTCTGGCTTTGCACCGATGTTGCAGACAATCGCAGTCGTTACACAATCGCCAAGATAGATACCAACCAGAACCGCATAGATTGCCCCAAAAGTCAATTGTCCGGAAGTAGAAAATGCCTGCAAGATACCGATCGTTGCAGAAGAACTCTGCAGCACAAACGCAACTCCCGCTCCAACAGCATAAGCAATCAAAGGATTCTGCCCCAGACCCGAGAAAAGACGTTCCACGATTCCGCTTTCGGTCAGCACGCTTACCGCATCCGTCATATTCAAAAGTCCGGAAAACAGGATTCCAAACCCAATGATAATCTGCCCTACCTTGTCTGAACCTTTGGATTTTACTCCCATGATTACAATAATACCGATAATCAGAGCCAGTGGTGCCAGCGTTGATGGCTTGAAAAACTGGAGAATCGAAGCCCCCGACGAATTCAAATCCAGGAGTCTGATGATCTGTCCAGTAACAGTTGTACCAACATTGGCACCGATCACAACCCCCAGCGACTGCCCAAGGGAGATAATCCCGGCACCTACAAGACCTGAGGTAATAACGATAGTAGCTGTTGAAGACTAGATGACCGCAGTCATCGCAAGTCCTAGAAGAAATGCCTTGATTGGGGTATTAGTAACCTTCTCCATTGCCTTTTTAAGCGTCCCTGACGAACTTGTTTTTAATCCATCTCCCATCAAACGCATTCCATACAAAAACATGGCCAATCCGCCAAAAAGTGTAATTACATTAAAAATATTCATACTCATCCACCTGTAAAATTCGTAATAATTAAAATACATTTTACACAGATTTTACCAAGTTTTTACATGAATTACTATAGTTTTTTAGCAACCAGCAAAAAGAAAAGTGGCAAAAACCCATTGTTTCAGCCACTATCTTTTCTCTTCATTTCTTCAGCGCCCTCAAGCCACTGCTAATTAGTACAATTTTGCGCCTGCCGGAATCGCATCATCTACCATCAGCAGGTGAAGTCTTTCCTCACCATTTTCATGGTGTACAGCTGAGATAAGCATACCACAGGAATCAATTCCCATCATGCTTCTTGGCGGCAGGTTCACAATAGCGATTGCTGTCTTTCCAACCAGTTCTTCCGGCTCGTAGTATTCGTGGATTCCGGAAAGAATCACACGATCCGTACCTGTTCCGTCGTCTAATACGAATTTCAGAAGTTTTTTGCTTTTCTTTACCGGTTCGCACTCTTTGATCTTAACAGCACGGTAATCGGATGTGCTGAATGTCTCAAAATCCACCATGTCTTCAAATAATGGCTCAATCTCTACATTTGAAAAATCAATTTTTATTCCGGCTTTTCTTCTGTTTTTGCCACCGGTGTTGTCTGAGCCTTTTTGGATGTATCGGAACCACCAATGCTTTTCATCGTCGGGATTTCTAATTCACGAAATTTATATCTCGTTATTTCTCTCCCTAACTCTGTATCTGCGCCATATTCAATTCACTCCAAAATACATAAGCCTTCATAAGCCATTACTCAACTTGTTTCCATTGGCTTATCTTTTGGCTTAACTGGCTTAAACCGCCATTTCAGAGATATATTGCTTTGTAGTTTTTTCAAAATACTCTTCCAGTCCTGCAAACTCTGCCTGTTTCAGTTCCTTAGTCACGTCTGCGTAGATATTCAAAGTAGTTTGAACATCTGCGTGCCCCAAGGTATCCTGAATTACTTTTATATTTACACCAGCTTCACATAAACGTGTTGTAAATGTGTGTCTCAGCGTATGACAGTTAAAATGCGGAAGTAATACTGGTTCATTTTCTTCCTTAAGCAACACTTCATCATTACAGTCACGGATAACTCTGCGAATCGCCTTGTTTAAAGTACCCTGATGCTGAACATTCCCAAAACGATTTACAAAGATGAAATCCGTATAACCATCCACTGTTGCCTTACACTCAACGCCCATCGCTTCCTGATACTGTTTCTCCAGCAAAAATGCTTCTTTTACAAAGTCCAGCATCGGAACCTGACGCACACCCGCTTCAGACTTTGGAGTATTCACATTAAAATAACAGCCGTTCTTCTGTGCTTCATCTCTGTGACAATAATATATCAATGTGTGGTTCACATCAATCATGCCATTTTCCAGATCAATGTCGCACCAATGAAGCCCTGTCACTTCACCGACACGAAGCCCCGTTCCAACCATAACAGCGATAACCGGATACCAATGATTATAGGTATGATTTCTTTTTAAAAAGTCCAAAAGTAAATCCTGCTGCGGTTTCGTTAAAGCCTTTCTCTTCTCTGTTTTAAACACATGAGACTGCTTCAATTCTTTCAACACATTATTGCTCGGATTGTTTCTCAAATAGCAATCATCTACTGCCATTTCCAACACCTGATGCAAAACAGTATGCACACTATCAATGGTTGATGCCTGTAATCCACACTCGTCCGCAAGATAATTGTAAAAACGCTTCACATCCGTCTTTTTCACCGTAGACACTCTTGTTTTTCCAAACTCCGATCTCACAAAAGTATTATACATATACTGATAATTTTGGAATGTGTTGTCCTTCAGACCTCGTTTAATCTGCTTCCATAAATCAAACAGATCATTAATGGTCACATATCTTGCTTCGGCTTTAATGCCATCACTTTTGTCTCTCTCGATTTCCTTTTCTTTCTCTCGAAGATCCTCCAGCGTTTTTGCGTAAACCACATGGCGCTTTCCGTCTTTTCCTGTCCATCTGTAATCATAAGTTCCATTTGGACGCTGGCTTTCTCCTTTACGAAGAACGATTCTGTCTTTATCTTTTCTTTTTGTTTGTCCTTTTCCTGCCATTTTGGCTCCTTTCCGCACAACAGAAAAGGGACGTCATTCCGATACTTATTGTACCAAAAGGATGTCCCTAATTCAATGACCGTTTTTCACGAAAACGGTACATCGTCCTTGTGCAATTGTTAATTTACTTAGTTAAACTATTTTAATTCTTGATTTTATATAAGAATTATTCTTCTTGACTATTTACTGCTTCAACACGTTTTCTTACATAATCCGTCTGGTTTCTAAATGCAAATAAAAACAGAGCAATCAAACATGCTAACGCAATCCATCTCCAATTAGATATGAGCCATCCCCATATAGTTTCTAAATTCATGCATAGATAAATTGTAAATAAAAGAATAACTCCTGCTAACAAAGTACGGAAATAATTGTTTGTCTCAGACAAAATATCTATCTTCGAATCCCTTTTTACAGCTTTAACATATTCTGGATATGGTGCTTCTACGATAAATTTACTTTTTTTCAAGACTGGCTTTACAACTAATGAACCAATTCGATTAAGAATAAGCCCAATGAAATAATAAATCACAATCTCCTCCACTACGCCTTGAAACGGAATTGCCATTCCAAGTATTAAGTCTAATGCAATGCCAAAGAAGGCTCCTGGCAGCAAATTTGTCATTATTTGATATGAATCCAATTTTTCAATAATGCTACTCACACTATTCCTCCTAAATCTGTTGGTAATATAATAGGCGACACTTTGTCAAATGATAGGTTTACGGCCTCCATAAAACCCTTTCGTCTGTTTGCAAACAATTTTCTTTCTGACACGGAAGTCTGAAATCCAAATTTACCGATATCTTCTACTGTTGTAGATTGCCTCAAAATATGTTTATTTTCTACTGACAATGCTTGCTTAGCAAACCATAATTCAGCGTTCTTGTTATGTTTCATCATTCCAGTCAAAGTATCCTTTTCAGAAAAACGCTCCCATATACAGGTATTTGCTACAACAAAATCCTTTGCAGCTATTTCTTTTATTGCACACAACCCTTTTACAGTTCCAATGTGGGCTGTAATAAAAACACCATTCAATCCGTCTTTTGATTCACAGCAGACGAATTGCTTATATATTTTTCCTCCCAACTGAAGGAAAGACCAAGGTGATACTTCTGAATTTGTCACCTTTTGAATATATTCATGTCTTGCCTTCAGTTGATTGGCATCTACTACTATATCAGCACTAAAACCAAGTATCCACTCCACCGAGCTTCACTCCTTGTGTCTTTTTGACAGAAACATGGATTCCACCATTTTTCGGATAGTTTACTACACCATCTTTTGTGTTTAATGCAGGATCATAAAGTTCGTCTTTCATGTACTCAACCAATTTGTCCGAACCTCCACTTGTTGGTCCTGAACCAGTATTGTCAGAAATAAGGTATGTCTTACTATAAGAATCTGTTAATTTTTCAAAAATCTCTTGAGCATTGTCTAACTTCCCATGATGTGGCAATTGGATAACTCCATATACATTTAAATTATGCAAAAATGCAGGCGTTGCATCTCCACATAATAAAACCGACTTTCCATCATCAACCTTACATTTCAACTGGACACTTGCTGCATTCATTACAGTCTCGCCTTCATATTTCGTTACTTTGTCATCTTCGACAGCTTGTGCTACTACATTAACAAATTCATCTTCTGTTGGACCTACGATACTTCCAGATGCAACTTTCGTATTAACCGCCGCATCTTTAACCGTAAAATTATATTCTTGCGCTTTTTCAACAATTTCTTTGATATGGACAAATGTTTTAAGAATACGCTCTTTCGTTCCCTTCAGAGTTCTTCTATCATCATCCAGAATATCCAGCACTTTTTTAGCACTTTTAAGATACAAAGAAGAATACACCGTCACATCATATCCCTCATCATACAAACTATCAAACAATGTTATGACTCCCTTTATATGATCTTCATCATTGTGAGATATTACAACATGTACCTCTGAAATCAATGAGTTATTCTTCAAAAAATTTTCTACTTCTTCTGCATGTCTCTCATGTCCACAGTCATACACGATTAGCGTAGTTGCATCATACAATAAAATACAATCGCCAAATCTTGTATCTGTATCCCCATCGTAATGACTTAATGCTTTTAATTTCATCCTTTACTCCTTCCTGTGGCTTAATTATCCACACTTTCTCACTTTTTGTCAGCATTCTTTGTGTTTAGCTGCTAATCCAAGGTTAAAAAATCCCTTTACATTCATAGTACTTCTGACTTTTTGATATGCAGAAGACTTTGTTTCCGTCCCCTGCATATACATTACCTGTAATTTTACAGAACTTTTACTCTTCTAAGGAGTCATTAATATCCTTTATCCATGCATCATCTTTCATGGAAAAGCATTCTATAAAATGACCGAAATTACTACTTCCTTTTATTGTATCATCAGACGATAATTTCTTGATGCGTTCTTTCATTTCCAGATAATTCTCTTTTGTAATTCCAGAAAACAATTCCTGTCTTTGATCTTCTCTTCCTTTGTAATTTTCTACTCCAGTTAATTCAAAAATAATTGGAGCATTTTTCTTTTTCTGATGTGATTTCAGCATAATTTCATCCCAATGTTCAACAATAATTTGCATTGTACATGGATTTCCATAAATCACAACTTTGTCAGCAGCATTCTCAACTCCATGAAACTCGTTGATCTTTCTTTTAATATCAACATATTGCTCATAAGGTTTTCTATCGGTGTCACAAAAAACCAGTACTACATCATAAGAACCATTCTGATACTTATCTTGATATCGTGCTGGAATATTTCCATTACCTTCTGCATTCTCCAACGTAAACTTATAATTCTCGTTCCACACATCTAATGATATCAGCTTATCAAGATATTCATATTCTTCATCGCCCTCACATATAATGCATACTTTACTACCAGAAAAAATCCAAGGAAGTTTATTTGCCATCCGCAAGTACCTCCTTTTTATTTCCTTTAATACTTAGCAAAGAACGAATCAGTTCTGGATCAGGTAAAGCACCTAATACACCTTTTCTGTATTTCTCCATAATATCCGTCGTATCACGAACTCCTTGCTGTGCTGTAAATTCTGCTAAAGAATATAAATACACACCATCCTGATCTTTATGAACAAACCAAATTTGTTCTTTACGGAACATTTTTTTGCAGTCCATAAGATTTATATCGTGAACTGTAAAAATCAGCTGTGAGTTAGAATTCAATTCGTTATTGAACATAGCAACAATGGCTCTCGTCAATTTAAAATGAATACTACTGTCCAATTCATCAACGACAAGAATTCTACCATTTTCCAATCCTTCAATAATATAACTTGCAAGTGCTGCAATTTTCTTAGTACCTGTAGAATCAAACAAAATACTCGGCACTGGAATTCCTTTATATACAGACACTAATCTAATTTGATCTATAATCTGTTCAGGTATATTAAGTGCTTTCTCCTCAGGTCTTTCATCTACATTCTCAACTTTGACATGGATTTTATCCATATCTACATACGCATAATCATCCATATAAAGATCTGCATTTTTAATAAACTCAACAACTTTTTTCTGCAAGTCATTTTTGTTCTTCATTAAATTAATTGTTCTTTCCATTGGAATATTGTTCATATCAACAATATCAACCTTAGATGCAAATCGCACAATGAGTTCTTTCATTTCTGCTAAATACTTAAACTTACTTGTATCAACCAAATATACTAACAAATTGCTTTGAGAAACCAACGGAATCATTTTTGTAAGTTCTTCATCTTCATATTGATATTTTGAGTTAACGCTATCCTTCAGCAACCAAACAACTTCTTTTTCGTTGCCATATTGATCTTTTAAAATTTCTTTAAACTCCTCATATGGATACTCTTTCTTCATTGTATCGTACCAAAAATCATACGAAAACTCTCTGCCATCCACCAAAAAAGAAATTCCCATTTGACAAATTGAACTCTTCGTAAAAATATTGGATTTAATTGCTGGATTCTGATTCAAAAAAACGTTTACAATACTACGTATACATTTAACCAGGCAAGTCTTTCCGGCATTATTTGGTCCATAAATCCCTGCCGTTTTCAAAATATTAAAATTATTCTCTTTATGCACATTAGATGCAAACTTTTTGTTTCTCATATCCGCCTTCATCGAGAACACTATAGGGTCCGAAAAAGAAAAACAATTATTCACTCTTACTTCTATTATCATACCTTCATACCTCCATACCTCCAACAGAAATCTTTTCTGTTATATCTGTATCTATAATATACCACAGTTTTATTTTTTATGCAATATTTTTTCACAAAAAATTATACAGAACACATTCGTCCTGTATACTCATCAAGCTGCCTGCGCTTAATCAGTCGTTTCGCCCCAATCCAGAGTACGAACTGACAATTCTCATCATCAGACAATTTACGCAATTTATTCACTCCAATACCAGAATAAGCTGCCGCTTCTTCCAGTGTTAAATTGCTCTTTTCCCAAATGGGAACTTCATGCTTCATAGGCACTTACCTCCATATTTTAGTGATAGGAGCCGGTCAAAGGGGAAGCCCCCTTGTAAACGACCTCTGTAAACAAGCTCCTAAAAAATTCATTTGTTACAATATTTTCTGTTTTCCTATCCAATACAAAATTACTTCTATTTATCTGTTTATGGTTTACAAACCTTGAAAAGTATTGATAAGAAAAGCCTTGATTCTGCAAATAAAACGTCAACCACTGTAAACCCGGCAGACTGTTTTAGCCAAATGGAAGTTCCATCTGCTTCGCTTCTTCCTCGCTGACCGTCTGCCATCCATTTTCATCTTTTAAGTTTTTATCGTCTCGTTTACAACTGTTGTTTACACATATCCAAGAACGCTGAGTTCCATATTCCTTAAATCTTACCGTCGGACCAGATACCCAGCCAATGATCGACGAGTTCATAATCTCACAGATACGATCTGTATCGCTTTTCTTTGGTTTCACATAGGGATTGTCCAATGCTTCTTTGAAAATCATCAACGAACACACCTTCATATCCTCATGTTCGCCAAGCCATGCCTGAATCACTCCAGTTTCCGTATCTTCTGCCATAAATTCTAATCGCAGCTTATCCAGTTCTTCCTCAATCTCTCTGGAAAATGCCAGCTTGAAATTGCCGCTTCGAAAAATCACCATTGCTTCTGCCCAGACCTGCTCCAAATAAGCTCTGGACTCTTTTTCATTCTTCAGTAAATGAACCTCCATCTGAGAACGATCGGTCTGTACCGGAACAAAACGTCTATTTCCTGTTCTATCAAAGGGCAGAAACTTCTTTTTATTGGAAGTTCCGCCAAACACACACTGTCTCGGGCGGTCAACCGCATGAAGTGCATACAAATCCTTATAATTCTCTTTCTGCCTGCTCAGGAAACTCTTGATTTCCTCAATACTCTTTGCTCTGGCAGTTGCAACCATTTCTGATAGTTCAATAATCCAATGCCCTCTGAGTCTGCGATACACGTTTTCGTCATCCAGCTTTTTCAGATCATCGGTGAACCAGTCATCATTCATTGCCAGCAATCGGAAGAATGTGGACTTTCCAACACCCTGACCACCTACAAGGCACAGCATATATTCAAACTTGATGCCGGGTCTAAAAACTCTGGAAATTGCCCCCAAAAGGAACATTTTCATGCTCTCATAGGTCAGATCATCGACTGGCGCCCCTAAGAAGTGATGCAGAACATATCGGATACGTTCCTGTCCATCCCACACAAGACCATTCAGAAAATCCCGAATCGGATGATACTTATTTCCGTCTGCCTCCAGATCAATACTCTTTTCCACGATCTTATCAATGGTCAGACCATATGTTTCTTCCAGATAGAGCATGATATAATTCACATCCATATCATTGAGTGCCGGACTGACCTTGTCCCACCATAATGGTTTTACGATATCCGTCTGGTCTGTCAGGATATTTTTCCTAAATGCTCCTTTTAAAATCGGGTCATGTTCAAGAATAATCCTGCAATTATGCCGATTGTTTTTCACAGCACCTTTCTGTTTATAATCCAGCATCTCCCGGATTTCCTCCACTGTCAGTTCCGGCTCCATCGCATCCATTATTTCGGACAGGCTCTGTTTCATCAGAGGAGACAGATTCTCTAATTCGTTGTTCAAGTTCCATCACCTTCTTTCCTTGTTCGGCAATCACTGCCGCTTGTTCTTCTGTTTCTCCAAACAACAAAATATCTAATAAATACTCTATATATGAAATATCCTGTAATGCTTCACAAAATCGTGGATGCTACATTTCATCATCTGACTTAGGCGCATATATTTCTTTCCAGCTTCTAAGCAGATGCCGACAATCCAACAGAACCCGAATACATTTCGTTTTCATCTGTTCGTATCTCTGCTCAAAAGCCAATTTGGGAACTGTCTTCTTAACTGGAAGATTCACTTTCTTATGCGAATCTGCATCATAAACAATCCCAAAATCCTCTGCCAGTCTGATTGCTGCAACCTTTTTTCCTACATTGTGAAGTGAAGCGACGAAATCAATCACGTCACCAGTTGCCCCGCATCCGAAGCAATAATAACAACTGTCTACTTTCATGCTGGGCGTTCTGTCTTTATGGAATGGACAACACGCCATTCCGTTTCTGCCTACCCTGATACCATAATGCTCCGCAGCCTGACGGGTAGTGACCGACTGCTTCACAGTTTCAAATACATTCAAATTTACCTCTCCATCTCATTTTTTCTCTGTGCCATTGTCCTGTCTGTATCTGTTTTTCGATTTGCAATCGCATCCCGATGCTGATACAGCTTATCCAAAACAGAACTTTTGGCTTTTTTCTTAATCTCTTCCTTACCCTCTGCTTTAACTTTTGGATTCATCATAGTAGCCTTCACCGTATTCAGAACTTTCTGTGCCGCCTTCATCAGTTTATTCTGAAACGCATCCAGACACTTCCCGACAAAATCTCTTTTATCTTTTGGGATGTTTCGCTCGGAGGAAGTCACCCATTTTTTATAATCCTCAATCAAAATCAAATCTTCTTTCTGCGTTTCCTCCCTGACTTTATCTGTAACAACTTCCACTGCTTTGTCATAAGCAACATCTGAAACTTCATCAATCAGCACTTCTACATCTTCAATCTTTAAGGTCAGTTCCTCCAATGTCTGCTCCTGCTGAGTGATCTGTTCTTTCTGAGTTGCCATCTGCTCCTTTTGCTTCATCAGGATATAATCCTGCTTTTCCAGATAATCACGACCACCATATTCCGGCTCTTTATCCAGATACAGTTTTCGGTTATCGCAAATATCCAAAAGCAACTCTCTGCACATGGCATCAAATGTTTTCTTTCGATTATTTGCTTTGCTCTTTGGCTTATCTGATTCTGGCAATGGGATTCCCATTTTTTCCAATGCTTTTTCCTGCTGGGGACAGATTTCTCCATATTTATTTTCACAATCGAATACATGACGTTCATGAATATGAGGTGTTCCTTCGTCTACATGAAGAGCCCAATCTAAAATGTGAAAATATTCCCCATATCTTTTTTCCAGTTCTCCAAAGAACGTACTCGCAACAATCAATAATTCTTCCGGTGAAACCGTTTCATCAATATTTCCAATCTGATAAATCGTTTCTTCCGGACAGGTCTTTTTGTTCTTCAACAGATCTTCGACCGTTCGATTACGCTCAATGTGTCTGGTCTTTGCATTTCTCGCATTCTGTGCTTCTATATGATCACTGTAATGCTCGTTATAATAGATACGTTCCACTTCTTCAAAACTGAAATCATGTTCCTCATCCTTTTCTCGGCTTTCAAAATATGTGACACCACGATAACAGTCCCAATAAACATTTTTCTTTGCTCGCTCCGCATCAATATGTTCACTGTTTTCCACATTGAAACGTCTGTCATTATGTCTGGGATTATAAGTTCCGTTCTTCCCAGAGCGACCGTTGTGTCTTGTTAATTTCAATAATCAATATTATTTCCTGATACGTAAAAACAGCCACGAAATATTTCTATCTCATGGCTGTCTATTGCATTTTTTCATGTATTGATTGGCTTAAGTTTGGCTTAAATGCTTAAATTTAAGACTTCACCAAACCTCATTCTTCCTTGATTTTCAAGGAAAATCGGCACTCTTATTTATCGAGTGACTTCATCGTCGGGAGTTTTTTTGTGGTTCTTTCATACTCGACCAAGCTGATGTTGTTACTATAAAATTCTCCATATTCCAATTATCCTCATACTTCATATTTCTGCTCTACTTTGAGTCACTTTGCGGGCAAATGATGTAAAATATGATGTAAATGATGTAGGGCGATAATAGTATATGCAAGCGCATAGTTATATAAAAGAAATTATAACTTCTTTTATTTACAAAGTCAATTCATCTTGTCCATTCCTCAATTCCGTTACACCATAATTCCTTTTTACTTCTGTAGCCTGATTGCTTTTAACATGCTAATCAAATTATCGGAGCTATTTTGTTATTTTTGTACTCATTACATCACTTACTCTATCAAGTAGGCTTAAATTAAAATTCAGTTTTTTCTGAGCCTCTTTTAATTCTAACACATTCTTATTAAAATAATCACGAACAATAATTGCAGCAAAACATTGTGCCTGAACGGTTTTTGCCTTTTCCAATTTATAATTGATGTTCCCATAACTATGTGCTGATGGATTTCTTAGTTCAAAAAATAATTTGTAATAAAAATCCCAATATGACATATTTGCTTTTTCAAATATGCTATCAGGATTAGTTCCTGTTAATTCCTCCCATCTCTTTTTATGTTTCATTACCGCTCCTTGCTTTTTGGAATTAGGTGGTTCTCCTAATATTCCTTCTACACTCCTACACGCTTGAACTACTGCCACTTCCATATTTGGGATTATTGCTGCATGTTCCCATATTTCCGGTTCTTCCGCTAAATGGTCATGATATGGATAATTACTCAACTCACAAATCAAGCAAATATAATGTTGTATAAATGAATTGCTCAACATCATCATCGCTGTATATGCCTTATCATCACGTATCATTAGCTCTATTTCCGGTGCGAGATTTCCAATATCAGTCGCTTTTATGATTCTTCCATTTGTTAAGTTTACACTATCAAACTGTTCGAGGTTATTGAATACTTGTTCTGCTAAGTTTTTATTAGAATCAAAATAATATATCCATCTATATTCATACCAATCTGCTGAAATCCTCTCAAAAGAATTTGCATATTGCATAGCCAGCCACATAATGCTTGCAATATTTTTCCAAAATGGCATATCCTTAACTTCCGGGTCTACTTTAATTATGATAGATGAATTTCTATCTTTTTCATGTGTCCATACGAATACTTTTTCATGCTCTACCTCAAATAATTCATTCATCTCGCCAACTTCAGGTTCAAAACTATTTTCAATTAAAAGCCCTTTCATATAAGCCGTTTTACATACATCATTCGGTGGATTAGGTGGGTATTTCTTTTCTAATTCCTTGTTTTGCTCAATCCGATATTCAACCCATTCCTCTATAGCTTTTCGCAGTTCGTTTTCCATAATAGCTTTCCTCTTTGTCACATAACATCTATTTCATATACTTTCTATAATCAATCATTTATTCTTCTCCCATTCTATCACACTTTTATCGAGACAACTATTTCTAGTTCCCGCAAAAAAAAGAACACACAACACTCTGTATGTTCTCTTTCCGTATGTGAAGTCCAATATTATACTATGAAGTAGCTATCCAATCCTTTGAACTCTGCCGTTTTCATTTCCTTTGTAACATCAGCATAAATATTCAATGTGGTTGAAATATCTGAATGTCCGAGTGCGTCTTGAATAACCTTTATATTTACTCCAGCTTCGCACATTCTTGTTGTAAATGTATGTCTAAGCGAGTGACAGCTAAAATGAGGAAGTAACACATCAGGTTCATCACTGTGCAAAAACTGCTCATCATTGCAATCACGGATAATTCTTCGGATTGCTTTGTTGAGTGTGGCTTGGTGCTGTGCCTGACCGAAACGATTGATGAAAATAAAATCTGTATATCCATCTATTGTGACCTCGCAATGAAGTCCTAAATCTTCCTGCTTCTGTTTCTCCTGTTCAAATGCTTCTTTTACAAAACCGAGCATTGGAACCTGCCTCATACTCGCTGGAGTCTTCGTTGTATTTACATTGAAATAACAGCCACTTTTACTTCCCTCAGTTCTGTGGTCATAATATACAAGAGTATGATTAACATCAATCATTCCACTTTCCATATCAATATCACACCATCTCAATCCAGTCACTTCCCCCACACGAAGCCCAGTTCCTATCATTACTGCAAAGACAGGATACCAATGTTCATATACAGGGTGGGTTTTTAGGAAATTCAGAAATAACTCCTGCTCAGGTTTCGTCAACGCTCTACGCTTTTCCGACTGAAAACAATGTGCTTTTTTCAATTCTCTCAGCACATTATCTGACGGGTTATTTCTGATAAAGTCATCATCAACCGCAATCTGCAAAACCTGATGAAGAACCGTATGAATATTGTCAATCGTTGAAGGCTTCAAATTTCTTTCATCAACAAGATAATTGTAGTATTTCTTAATATCCGATTTCTTCAGCGTTGATATTCTTTTACTTCCAATCACTGGTCGCACAAAGGTATTGTACATATATTTGTAATTTTCAAAGGTATTATTCTTCAGCCCTCTTTTCATATTTGCCCAAAGGTCAAATAATTCATCAAGGGTTGTGTATCGTGCTTCGGTCTTGATACCATCACATTTATCTTTCTGAATACGCTTCTCTTTTTCTCTCAGGTCATCTAAAGTTCTTGCATAAACAAATCGCCTTTTCATTTGGCTGTCCTGCCAGCTAAATTGATAAGTACCGTCTTTTCTCTGAACCTCTCCGGTTTTCAGAACAACCCTTGATTTATCTTTTCTTTTTGTCGCCATTGTATCCTCCTAAATCTCAAACTGTTTATCTGTATATTTATCAAGTCGTTCCCTCACAATATGGATTTTATTGCCTATCCATATTGCAAAGGGACAACCTGCTTGATTAGATAACTCACGCAACTTCGTTCTTCCTATACCGGAATATGCTGCGGCTTCTTCGATTGTCAGCCACTTTCTTTCCCATATCGGTTCTTCAGCATTGCTTATGAGTTTTTCCTGATATGTTCTTACTTCGGCAAGTAAGCGTTCATCATCATTCAAGGAAAGTAAGTTTTTCAATGTATTCATCAAAAATCCTCCTCTTAATCATTCGACGATTTCCTATATGAAGAACAAATGGGCATTCTTCTTGGCTTGTTAGTTTTCTCAGTCTTTCTCTACCTATGCCAGAATATTCAACTGCTTCATCAATCGTCAAATTAGACTTATGCCATATCGGCACATCATATTTTTTTCGGATAATCTTTTCTGTATCTGCCATTACGGAAGCACCTCCTTGTTTTTTTCTGCCCTTATGATAATTAAAAATGAGCGATGAGCCTATTATGCGAACCGACCCATCGCACACTTTACAAATCAGCTATATCGAATACGCATTATCAAGATATTCGTCCAGTTTTCTTCTTTTAATCAGTCGCTTACTTCCATTCCAAAGAACAAACGGGCAAAACTCCGAGTCGGACATTTCTCTTAATTTTCTTGAACCAATACCACAATAAGCTGCGGCTTCTTCTACTGTAAGATTGGACTTCTTCCAGATAGGAATAATGATTTTATTTTCGGTCATTGCTTCCCCTCTTTTCTTTCTTTGATGAATATCTGTCGGTAACAACATAATCCCAACCATCCCCATCGCACTTATCACATCTGTCTTTTCGCTTTGCAAACAGGTCGAGTCGCCTTACAATATAGTCTGGATTGTGAATGTAATCATTCAGGCACTTCGGGCATAGGCAGCGAATATTTTCTTTTCCCTCTGGCTTGTAAACCCAAAGTCCAAAAGTCTTTTTCAAAGTTGCATTTATCTGTTTGAAAAGTTTATCGTCATCTACCGTACCTATGTATTCACGTAAATCCTCTCTATTGACTGTCCGAATCTGTTCCAGAAGAACCATTGACGGTTTCTTCAGTCCAAACTCCTCGCCGAGAATAATGTGCGATGGCAAATATCTTTTCTTGATTACACTTGTAACCGCTGCAACAATAATCGTCGGAGCATTCTGGTTATAATCGTCCGCCTGAACGACAAGCACCGGACGCTCTCCGCTTTGTACTGAACCACTGTTATCTCCAAAGTCATAGTAAAATAAATCCCCACGACAAATCATTTTTTCTTTCATATACATAACCTCACAAGAATCTAATTTTTAAAGTGTCATTCGTATCCGGAATGAAATAACCCCTTCACTCATTTGGACAAAGGGGACTGAAATGCACACCCAAAATCAGAGATTTTCATAAAATTTGATAAAGTTTTTCTTTGCCGCAGCAATAGACTTATCCACGGAGCTGTAATATACGCCCTCCTGCTTTGCAATCGCTCTGGAACTCAGACCGCAGCATACATTCTTCATAAGGCGTTCCCTTTGAAGTGGCTGCAACATTGAAAGTGCTATCCTTGCTTTCCTGATTTCACACTGACGCAATTCTTCTCTTTCCAGTTCAAGCCTTTCTTCCTCTGCTCTTTCAAACGGGTCGTCAAACATAATGGCAAGCTCTTTATGAAACTGTGAGGACATTTCATCGTCATATCCATAGCAGTCAAGTGTGCGACTGCTTCTCTTTGCATACTTGTCCTCATTTCGGTTTGCATCGTCAATTACCTCTCCCTGAGCAATGGAAAGATGAACAAACGGAGAATATCTTTCTATAACAAATGGATACTTCTCCCAAAGCTCTTTTACAGATAATTCCGTAATAATCGCCCATCTCTCATCTCCGGTATAACCGTTATATTCGTATTTAAGGTTTATCAGTTTACAATCCTTTGCAAATAATTCTTCTTGTTCTGCTAATGTAAGTTTGTTTGTCATTTTCGTAATCTCCTTTGAATTTTGAAAAATTGATAAGTTTCAAAATTCGGAGATTACGGGTACTCAGCTATCTGGCACTGCCATGCGTTATAAAACATAAAAGTCCTTTCCCAAGTAAGGGAAAAGACCTAATACTGCACGAAGCATAATCGAATAAAACAGCAGCAAAAAAAGCACCGTCGAATCTGGACAGCAAAGAATACTTCTATTCTTCACTTATCCGGCTTCGTACGGTGCTTGGTAGTTTAGCAAATAAATTGCTTATCTCCGCTTACTCGATTAGAAATCGTTTCGATATTTACTTGTAATCCTCATCGCCTGCAATTCCTGCCATATCCATTCCTACGGATTCTGCGGAAGTAAGCGAGATTTAAGATGTGGACATTCTTGCACTTCTGACACTTCACACTCAAATGTCCGGTTGCGTCTGAAAAAACTCTCTGTATCCTGAACCCGCAAGTCGGGCAGAGAATATCACGCTCTTTCAGGCTTTCTGCTTCTACTCTTGACAGAAGCAATCTCTTTTGTATTTCAGGTGCTACCTGAGTCTGTAACCTCATTGCGAAACACCTCCAAGATTTAATTCATTGGAAATGTATTCAAGGATATTGTGATACTCAAATAGTCCCATATCTCTCAATCTGATAACCAAGGCTGTATAAGATACTCCGATATAAGCTGCCATTCTACGAATAACTGCTTTTTCCTTTGAAGCAATGGTATTATCACCATAAACTTTTATCGGATTTGACTGATTATATTTCGCCAAGGCATTTTCAATAATCCTTCTCGGCATAAGAAGCGAAGCTCCCATTGTATCTGCCTGCCACTCAACAGACGCAAACATCTGAGCCAGTTCCTCTTTGGAATAACTACGCTCACTGTCATACTCTGCATGAAAGCGTCCTTCACTCGGCATTGCATACATCTTACTCAAGATATGATGTGACGCTTCGTGTGCCATTGTAAACCTGCGACGTCCTTGCTCCTTTTCGGCAAGAAGAAATTTATCAAGTACGATGGTATCTTTCGGGAAAACAAAGGGAATAATTTTTCCGTCCTGATGTACCAGCAGTGGTGTTGCTCCATCTGCCAGAAAGCCAATCCTGCCTGCATCATCTTCTGCGAAAGAAGCGTATTCAATTCGTAACATAAGAAATTCTGTAATGAAATGTTCTATGTCGATGGATTGAATCACTCGATTGCTAAACTTATTAGCGTAAGCTGTTATCAAGCCTTCGCTGATTTCTTCCAACTCGGCTCTTGACATATAAATACTCAAGTTGTGTCCACCTCCGACTCCACCTTGTCCGGCGGTGCAACTCCTCCGGCAAAGTTCTGTTGTATTTCCGCACTATCCAAATTGATTAGATAGCGAATTCCTTCAAGTGTTCTCATTCGTCTGTCCTCTGTTATAGTTCTTTGATGATGTGACAAGCCACACCCTGAATGCAGCACTCATCTACAATGATGTCTTTCATCTTCTTATTTTCCGGATGGAGAATGATTTTCTTATTCTCATCATCTCGGAAGTAACGTTTCAATGTATTCTGATTATCCACAAGGGCAACTACTATGTCGCCCTCATTGGCTTCTACCTGCTTTTTGACAACCACAAGGTCGCCGTCATCAATCCCTGCTTCAATCATAGACTGACCGCTTGCTCTTAATATAAAGAAATCTCCTTTGCCGAAAATAGCAGTAGGAAGTGATACATATTCTTCAATATTTTCTTCCTCATACTGAGGACTGCCACAAGGAATAGAACCTACAATCGGTGTCTGTGTCTGTTCGCCACTGTACTTACGGGTCACATTGGTGCGAATCTCCTGCCCGTCGTACTCAATCATATTCTTCTCAGCCATCTCTACTAAGTATTTGTATGCTGTACCTCTGGCAATGCCAACCGCTTCAGCAATCTTTGTAGTCGATGGGGATTGTCTGTTTTGCAGGTAATAATCCTCTATATACTTTTTTATCTCACTCATAAGTTCAGGACTCTTTCTTCTCATACCTGCACCTCGCTTTCTTTTCTATCGGAAGCAGTTTGCTTTCGATAGTTTTATTATACCTGATACGAAAAATTTTTCAAGTAGGTTTTTCGCAAAAGAAAAGAGGTGTCGCAATTTGCTAACACCTCAAAATCTATTCACTCGCACTAAAATTATGAACTCCAATGGTTTGCTATTTTCTCTATACTTATCTTTTCTTATACAATACAAGTTCCGGATTTTTACCATCTTCTTCATAAGTACAAATAAGAATAAAATCCATATCTGCAACAACGCCGAAACATCTATCGCCGCCGTATTCACATTCAAGCTGATTGCCCAGATATGTCTTTGCCTCATTCAAAAACTTAGCCGCTTGCCCATTCGGAAGCCGGTACTCAAGATTCACATACTTTCCCACAAGGGCATTCAGTTTTTCGACCTTTGGCATTCCGTCAACATTCAATTCGTTAATTTCATTGATTAACTTTTTCTTGAATTCTTCAAACTGACCGTTATCACTAAGCTCATCATATTTCTTCCAGTAATCCAAAGTAGGAAGTAGCTCTTTCATATAAGAACGGGCTTGTTCCTCCGTGAAATTCTCGCTTACCATATTCTTAACACAAACTTCAATCAAATCGTCCATATCATTGTAAGTATATGTTCCATCGGCATAACACCACTTACAATAGTCCTCGTTGAAGGAACCATCGTGATTGTGTCCGATAATATCATCATCTTCAAGCGGCATTCCACAGCATTGGCAAATAAGCTTTCTCGGTGAGCCTAAAAGTGTATTTATGGAAACATCTAATACTTTTGACAGCAATTTCAATGTTTCCGTATTCGGAACTGTTTCTCCGTTTTCCCAACGTGAAACTGCCTGACGACTTACAAAAACTTTTTCTGCAAGCTCATCCTGCGACATTCCCTTTTGAGTGCGAAGTTCAAGTATAACCTGTTTTGTATCCATTATGCAGTACCTCCCTTACACCTTTATTATAGTCTCACGCATTATCTCAAACAAGCAACTTGCAGTTGCTGTCCTTATTACTCAGCTTTTTCGTTCACAGTTAGATTTCCTGTTCTTTGTTTTCTTTTTGCTGCATATCCTCATCAGCTTGTGCAATCATCTGTCTGTACTGTTCTTTTACACTTTCCGGTGCAAGTATCTGTACTTTGCCATTGAAGCCAAATACCCAACCGAAAAAAGTCGGACTGGCTGATACTTCGGTCTGTACTCTGAAAGAAGTCATATCATACGCAAGGGTTGTCACATCTTCTCCGAAACGGTCAACCATTGTTTTCATCAGGCTATTATCACACCGTAAATCCACCAAAACTTTCTCGCCTGAGAACATAAAGAAAACTTCCTTTGTGTAATTCTCAATATCAAAATCATCAGGCATAGGAATAATGCCCTTATCCAATATCTCTGGCTTGGAAGCAATACGGTCTACCCTGAAATTGATAACCTTGCTTTTCTTCTCAGAATATCCGAGAACATAATAATAGTCCCCACACCAGAGAAGTTTATACGGACTCAGCTTATAAATCTCGCCCTTATTCTTCAGAACCTTTTTCTTTAATCCGGTATAATCGTAATACTGGAAAGAAATCTGTTTACCTGCGTTGATGGCATCGTTTATAGCATCAATAATATAATATATCTGCTCATTATCCGGCTTAATGCGATTGACCACATAGTTATTACGCTTCAGCTTTGCCACCTGCCCCGGACTGGTCATCGTATGTATCTTCTCAATCAGAGTTTCGCTTTTCTTCTTTGTAATGAACTTCGATGACTCCACTGCATCTATCAGCAGTTTCAGTTCCGGCAGTTCAAACTTGCGGCTGGCTACAAAGTATTTGCTCTGCGTAGAATGGATAGTAACAATATCCATTCCAAACTCCTGAAGTGCTGCAATGTCTTTTGTGACCGTCGTTCTATGTGCAGATATTCCGTATTCATCATTCAATATATTGATTAGCTGTGTTGTGGAAAGAGGATTTTCTTCATCGGTTCTTTCCAGTAAAATCTTTTGTAAATATAAAATCCTTGGCTTTGTTTCCATAGCCTGCCCTTTCCAAATTTCTAATATGTATTGTAACTCTCCTTAGCAACCATAGTTTTTTCATAACCTAATCGTTTATTCAAGAATATCATTTTCCAGTTTAATATCCTCTAATTGCTCTTACAATAGAGTCCGTATTCCATTTTACAATATCATTTGCAGCTCTTTTTACAACCAGTGATGTTCTTTCAGAAGCCCACGGCTCAATTGCAATGATTTTCTTTCCCATCTCTTGTGCCAGTTGAATCTCAATATTTATCCATTTGCTATAAGTTGAATAAACACCTGCAAGAATCAAAACACAACTTGCGTGCTGCATTTGATTTCGAATAGCCGCCTTTAATTGATAATCATACGGTGCATTATGTATCGGGTCATCTTTAGGAACTGAATAATTCTTATAGCTGAAATAAGATTTTGAATCAAGTAGTCTAATCAAATCATTATATGTATTTGAATAATTCCAAGAGTGACTGATAAATAAATGGTATGTCATATAATCTCTCCTTTTCAACAAAATTTCATAATAATAATAGTAACAACAGCAACTCCATATAAAATGATAAACATTATCGGAAGGGTTTTCTCCAACTTAGTACCATCTGTATATTTTTTATTGTTTTTCAGTTTTTCCCACTCATCATTAAATGGCGTTACCGGAAGTTTCTTTTCGATAGTATTTATTACATTGAATTTCTCTGCATTAAGCAGCTTATAGTTTCTAATAAACAATAACCAAATAGCACAAACAACAATTCCTGCCACAAGGATAAACAAAGATTTTACATTCCACGCTATTGAAACGGCTGCAATTATCGCTAAATTCAAGGTAATAAAAATATTATTCATCGCATCTCTACGTTGACTAACTGAATTTGCCATTTCAACGCAAGTTTGCCATTGTGCTAATATAATTTCTGTTTTATCTTCTGCCACTTTCAATAAAACACCCTTTCTTTTTATTCCACACCCAACGCCTTATATACTGCATCTTCCGCACTGGAATAGAAAATCAAATTAAAACAACCAATTAAATCCGATGGAACTGCTCCAATGTCTGCTGCGGATACGATAGGAAGCAAAACTTTCTTTGCCCCGCTGTCCAAACATACCTGCAAGCTGTTTGCAAGCTCATCTACTTTGATAAGTGTTCCTGCGATACTGATTTCTCCAAGAACTGCAAGACTGCTTGCAACGGGTTTTCCCAGTGCTACTGACGACAATGCAATCAAGGTCGGCAATGCCAATTTGTCTGTCATACCAATGCCCTGCAAGTCTTGGTAATTGATGATATAATCCTTTGTCGTCGTACTGATAGAGCCACTGATACGGTTAGAATTGGCTTTCAGGAAATTAAATGCTGTGTTCGTTGCTTCTTTGCATTTTCCATCAGAACCAAGACCTGAACGCTCAAATTTTCCATTCCCCGGCATCATCTGAGATTCCAAACGGAATACACCAAGCATACCTGTTTTACCCTGAGCCACGGTATAGACTTGTCCCGGATTGCACATTCCTTCCGGAATCAGCTTTCCACCGCCTTGCTCTGGTACGGACACATAGAATTCCTCAAATGTTTCATTATCAATGTATGAGAAATTAACATCATAGAACTCCATACCACCAAGTTTCTTTAACTGCTCTTTTACTCTACGACGCATCTCAAGAGAAATCTTCAAAACTTCTTCCAGTTCCTCTTTTGTATATTCTCCATCAGGATAAAGCAGCTTGATGAATCCACCGACCATCTTTCTGACTGCAATCGTATCACGCTGATTTAAGTTCTTTCCAAGGCGGAAATATTTATCCAAGGCATCGCCATACTGTTCTTTACGAAGTTCTCTAATAAACTCTGCAAGATAATCACTGATAAATCCATAATCATTTGTAAAATGCTGCGGTCTAAACTTCGGAATTTCCCAACCCGGAATATAGCAGTGCATACGGTCAAGGAATGCTGTATCTGTTCCCATTTCCGGAGGGAACGGAGCAAACAGACTTGATGTTTTCAACAGCACATCAACACTCTGGTTGATATTGCCCACAAATACCATTGATGCAGACGCAGATTTTTCTTCTTTTCCACGAGCGAAAGAACCGGAAGCCATATAATCTTTCATTATCTGGATACCGTCTTTATCTTTGAAATTTATACCTGCAACCTCATCAAAGGCAACACAATCCCACAAACCGACAAGACCAACTGTCTTTCTTGCCATATTGTAGAACAAATTGGCAACCGTCGTCTGACCACCGGAAACAAGAATACTGTTCGGTGAAATTTCTTTATACAAATGGGATTTACCTGTACTTCTCGGTCCGAGTTCACACAAGTTAAAATTATTTTCCACAAGCGGTAACATACGGGCAAGAAGCAGCCACTTTTCTCTTTCGGTCAGTGTATCCGGTTCCATACCGATAGAACGAAGCATTACGCTTATCCATTCATCTTTTGTAAATGCTTTTCTTCCTTGTTTCAGTTCATTGATGTCAACGTGCGGCATCTGAATCGGTGTCAATTTACGGATATGGATAGGAGAAGCATTTTTATCTTCCTCTATGTATTCATATTCAAGCTGAACAATACACCAGATACCGCCACAAAGCAGGCGGTCAAATTTACTCGGATAATCTTCGCTAATCGGAATTGCTTTAATTCCAAGGTTAGAAAACTCTGCTTCATAAGTATCTTTTTTAATATTCAGATTAACCGTAATCTTATCAATGACTGTATGACTTCCCCTCTGACGGAGCAATGAAAGGATTTTCTGTGCTTCGTCTGGTCGTACATAATTGTCTGCCAGTATTCTTTTTACATTCGCCACACCTTCTTCGATGATAGACGGGTCATCAGAACTGCAATACTGTCCAAGTAAAAATTCAAGCACATAAACCGGAACATTCGCACCTTCTTTAATGGATTTCGTCAAATCCTTACGGACAATCTTTCCATCAAAATAAGTACGGAGCTTTCTGTTTATATCACTCATCTCAGAAAAATTGGTGGTTTCTTCAAAGCTAAATGATGTGCTATTCTCAGTTACAATATTTTCCTCTGTTTCTACTTCTTCTATGCTTCCTTCATCATCTGCAAAATCAGCATAGCCCTGAGCTATATCTTTTTCAATGTTATCCATTATAATCTAATCCTCCTCATTGCACTTATCGACAAGCTGCTCGATGATATGCAACATATATTCTTTCGCTATGCTGTCTTTTCCTAAGAAGTTATACTTTTCATCAAGATAATTCTCAATCTGAATCAGGATAGAAAAAATATTATTGACAATTCCAATCGGTTCATCAGTTGCGTCCGTTCCATAGAGCTGTCCACCCATTGTAAAAATCACGAGCCAAAATGAACCCAATGGATTACCTGATGAAAACATTGTTTTATAAAACTGCCCCATCTCCGTATTGTTAGCAATCTCTCTTACATATTGTTCCGGTGTTACACCAGTATGTATGCCTGAAAGTCTGACGGCATCATTCATCATTCTCAGTTTCACGGACTTTGGCTGTTTCGTCATCATTACAACATCGCAGATACAATTCAAAATCTGAAGTTCCAAATACGGAAGCAATTCTTCTTTTGAAATGTCGTTTGTAATGTTTGACCTGTCAATCAAATCCTCATAGAAAAACTTCATTTCTTCTAATCGGTCTTCTATTGGTATCACGCCAAGCCAGTCCACTTCCTTAATAGAAATTTCACGTACTTGGTTAATCTGATAATTTACGCTGTCAATAAAGTTCTGACAGATTGCATTTGAAATATTACTATCAGGATTTCCAAGAATCGAAAACCGCATAATGATTGACGTCGTATAATCAATCATATCCTGCAAATCTTTCTGCGTTCCGGATTTGTATAATGCCCGGAAGAAGTTAACCCAAAAGCCACCTGCATAACTCTTACTTATAGATATGACATTTCGGAAATTGCCAACCTCTCCTCCGGTTCTCGCTGCACTTAAATATGCACTCTCCGAAAATGGAAAGCTCATATTATTGAAATAAATCCTAATGATTTTACTCTGCTCTTTTGTCACTCTGCCCTGTCTTTCAATGACAAGAGCAAACGCATATAACGCAAGGTAGGTACTGCCCGAAGCTATCTCGTTCGGAATATATCGACGTGAAGCTTTTGTTACAACCTTTAATACAATATTGAATGCCCGTTCGCTATCACTGGCTATCTTTTCATAACATTCCTGATAAAACTTCTGTGTTTTAATCAGTCTTTTCTCTTTCTCTCTGCTCATATCCCGAACAGTCATTGCAACTGCAAAGGCTAAGGCATCAGAAAAGCCCCATCTTCCCATAAGGCGATACCCCCTTCTCAGATATTACCCGAAGAATCCAAAATCATCGGCAAATGCAATATCCATAATAATCTCGTGGCGAAGAACTTCTATGTCGTTCTTATCGTCATAAGCTACCAAGTAGTATTTCTGTGATTTATCGTATTTCTTATTCTTAAAGTTAAAGCGGAGTCTGAACATACGCTTCGTCGTATCCTTATCTTTCTTATCAGCAATAACAATATTCTCATTAGAAATCTTCTCGTTATTATCAGAAATGAAATATACTCGATAGCTTGTTTCTTTTACAACATCGCTTACTGGTTCTGTCTGAACAAAATCCAGTGTCGTGATAAGGTTTGTAATCTTTGAAGTCAAACTTACAAGGGCAATCTCTGCAAGGCTTGTTTCCTTTTTACCCTTATCTACTTTCACATCAATCATTGGTACAAGCATTTCCTGCGGAGAGCAGCCACCATGAACATAGTTCTGTCCTGCTCCTGCTACCTTGAAAATATCTGAAGCAAGCGGGAATGACACGATACGTTCATCATCATTGCCAAGTACCTTACCAACCGTTGTATGACAAACACCGTCTGCCTTGATTTCTTCGGAAGATATGGAATAACGTTGTCCAACGCTGTTTGATTTTGAAGCAGCTCTGGCAATCTTATCTGTTGCCTGAATTTTATCTCTCTTATAAATAAATCCGTGGTCTGCCGTCACAATAAAATGATACGTATTTGCTTGCGATGCAATTCTCTTTATCAAAGTATAAATTTCTTCGATTGCTTCTTCGCAAGCAGTAAAGACTTCATTTTCAGAAGCCGCTTTATCTCCACGGGCATCTATCTGATTATGATAAATATACACAACGTCCTGTCCGGTAAAGATAAAACGAAGGTCTGCCTGCTTCATTGTTTTCATTGAATCGAACTGAACACACTTACTGTTCACTTTATACTCTTTCAGAATAGCTTCCCTTTGCTCCGTGGAACTGCACGCTTTTCCGTCTACCAGTACATCATAAGACGGACTGTACTCAATCGTCTTATGCGGTAGCAGGGAAGCCATACCTAACGGTGTATAAGATGGAAGAACGCCTTGCATAGCTCCGATAGAAGCATTGCACTTCTCATCTGCCTGCATTTTTTCAAACAGCGTATGTGCAACCTCATAGCGGAGTGCATCGGATATAATAACAACGACTCTATCCTTTGAGTAATTGATGTGTCTTGCAAAGAAATCTCTCTGCAACGCAAGTCCTGTTTCTCCGTCTGCGTCTGCAAGTTCATTGTTCCAGTTCACTGTTATTCGGTTCAGATACTCATTGGTATAAATATTCTCAACCAGTTCCCTGATTTTTTCAAACTGCGTAGTATCTTCCAATTTATCAAAGTAAAAATAGAAGTATCTATAATAACGGTCAATCTTATAGGTTGTCTCCGTATATTCCTTAACCAAGTTTTTGATACCACTGACTGGCTGATACTTACCTTCAGCAATCATATCAAAGGCATTTTGAAGAATGATATACTCACTGCGGAAGTTCTTTCCAAAATGTTGCTTCCTGCGTTCTACGCAAAGCTCCGGAATCGTCTTTCCATTCAACTTTGCTCCTATATCCTCATTCTCAAGTCTGCCGATAATCCAACTAATCAGAAGCTCATCAACGCCTGCAAAGATATTGCAATCTACAAGTGTTTCCACTTCCATCTTTTCAAGATAATTCTTACCATTAATTGCATTATAGATAATCTCTGAAATCTCATTAAAACGTGTACCATACAGATAGCTGTTCATCAGATTATCCATAAACGCAATGATATTGCCGAATTTATAGGAAATAAATGGTTTCCAAGCCTGCGGCATATCCGTATGAATACTCTTAGCCGCATATGTAACAAACATCGTGATAACGAGTTTTTCAAGTGTCGGCTTCGGGTCATTATATCCAAATGCCACATCTGCCTGCTGCCAGAATGCAGAAAGCAAATCATACTTTTCAAACTCAGCCAGATATTTGTTATCCTGCAATCCATCATCTGTCAAAATCGAACGCAACACTTCTTCAAAAGAAGCGTTCTTATCCTTGCAAAGCACGCTCATCAAGGCAACTTCTATCGTACTTCTGTTGAAATTTTCTATTTCCAAATCATAAAACTTCTGCGTTCTGTCTTTATTCGCAAAGAATTTAATATAATGCTGAATAACAGGCTTGTACCGTTCATCAATACCCAAATCAAGCGTAAGCAAAGAAGCACGGTCGGCAAAAAATTCTTTGGAATATCGGATTGTATCTGCAAGATGATTATCCCTTATGCTCGGTTTCGCAAAAGGAGCATACACAAGGTAATTGGTTGTCGTATCCTCTCGTTCCAAGAAATATTTGATGTAAAACTGGTTGTCCGGCTCAAGATGCAGAACCTTTGCATTTTCCAGTTCTATGCTATCAATATCCTCCTGAAACTCCGCATTGGCATCATACCAAAACACAAGTTTACGGACATCACTTGCAAACTCACTATTTAATTTGTCTGTAATCTGTTTCAAGTTTAGTTCTGCCATTGTTTCACCTTTTCTTAGCAACTCACATCACCATTGGCGACGGTTTTACTACTCGTTCTAATTCTTCCAATAATGACTTTACATATGGAAAAAGTTGCTCATTATCAAATTTTATCAATTCCGAAATATTGTCTTTCAATGATTGTACCCACTGAACATCTCTGATATTTGATGCAATTTCAATTTTTTCTGTTGAATTAACAAGTTGAATAGATATACCGAACAATCTTCCTTTTCCTCTCAATTCTTCAATCTCGTCATAAGCCGGCTTTCCTTTGTGTTTACAGTAGTTGTATTTCTTTCGTATTGCTGACGAGCTAAATGAATTCCAAAAATCTATGATTATCTGTATGGCTTTTGAATATTCAGGACACATCTTCTGCAAATATCCAAATGGATTTGATTCTGCTGTTGGTGATGTAACAGAGTTTTCAGCAGTTCTCAACAACTGATATGCTTCTTCTATCGGCTTACAACCCTCAAAATCAACTCAATTAGAACTATTGGAAATTGCAAATTCTGCACTTACATAGCAAAGAGCCCAAGTAAGGTCTACAACGATGTTGTAATACATTAATGCTGTTTCATAAAAATATGTTGTAAATATTTTTTTGAAGGCAGTATTATTTCTTTCATCATCAACCTGATTAAACCAATGCGACCAATCATCAGTTTCAGTTTCCCTAAGAAAGATACGAGCTGCTGCATACTGGTCAATAATCTCTCTCTGCTTCGTTCTGAAATATAAGTCTTTATTTGTCGGTAAAGAAGTTCCTTCCAATTTAAATGATGTTTTAGAAGGTGGTTCTAAAGTAAATATGTCATTGGCAAAGTCCACTGTTTCTCACCTCGCTTGTTTTTATATCTTCGCTAAAATCTGCATTTTCTTTCCATCGGCGGTCTGAACCTTTTCGTAGTTGACTTTTACACCGTCATCAAGGTCGATGTCGATACGTGAAAGAGCCAAATGAGCGATTTTAGCATCATAATCTTTGGTTTCCTTAATCTGTTTCTGGAGCTTTTCTTTACGCTTTGTAGCATTGGAAATTTCCTTATTATCGTGACTATTGTCGATAATTTCCTGCATACGGATAATCTCTTTTTCATACACACGCTGCATACGATGCAGATACTCGACACGCATATTGCCGGTTGTATCGGCATTCCAGCGGTGCATATAAACAAGAGCCTTAAAGCCATTCTGCTTACCGCTGTCAAAAAGCCAATAAATCGGACGTTTCTGATAGGTCTTAATATGGTCTTTTATGAACTCAGTCAGAAAGTAATTTCTGATTACTTCACGGCTTGTCTTACCTTTATTGCCAAGAGCATTGGCAATAAAATCAAGATTTTCTTCAAGAGAATCTTCTCCATAAATCTTTTTCAGCCAAGCACAAAACAGACCGACAATATCATCTTCAAAATATTCCTCGTCCGTAATTGGAATACAATTATCTGCATCAGGAATAAAAGTGTCATATTTGCTGTTATTCCACTCTCCACCTGCATAGGCAATGCCTTCAGTATCAAGGGAATAACGACCAAACATACAACCAACTGCATAGGATAACAAGCTCTTAATATCTCTCTGTAAATCCGCCTTACGAACTGTAACGTCTTTATCTTCTACTTCCGGTGTCAATTCGTCCTGCAATCCGTAAATATCCATAAAAATGCTATTGAGTTTTTCTTCATTTGCTTTAAGCTGATTGAAATGATTTTCACATTCTTTTGACCATTTCTCAAAAGCCACTGATACCTTATCTGCTTCATAACAAATCAATGGATGCTTTTTAAAGTCCCAAGAAACTTCAAAAGAATCCCATTCATTTGAACATATATCAATACACATTTTCACTAAATTTTCAATTATTTCTTTCTTATCCTTCTCTATAATTATAGGCAATCTAGAAATATCTCCTGCCTGAAAATTGATTGTTGGAGCTATCAACTTTAATATTTCAGAAGCGATTATTGTATTACAAAAGCCTAAATAGTAATGCAAATTATCATCATATGGGTAAAATGACATTCCCGCAATATCAGAAATATTACACTTTTTATATCTAAATGCTGGCTTTGATGTAATAAGTGACCAAGTTGCAGATGGCAAAAACTTCAATTTGTTAGGATAATCTTGTACATTTCGTTTTTCAATTTTTGCCTTTCCGATTACACAAGCTCCCTCATTCTCCCAATTAACAACACAATCATTATTACCATACCATTTGCGATATTCTCCACCTTTGTTATATGGAAACCATTTTGCTCCTGATTGCACAGCTTCATTAGCAGAATTCGCTGTTGAATTAAATTTGCTATCTGCGACTTCCCACCATAAACGAACAAATTGATTATTATCTCCTGTCTTCATTCCATTTCTTGCTAATGCCATTTCCCCCAAGGAAGGATATTTATCAAATGCCTTAATTATCTGTTTACTAACCCAATAAGAAATCGGCATTCCAGGTATTTTTCCAAAATCTTTTTGTTTAGCATAATAACGATTATTCTCAGCCAAAAATTCATCTGCTTTACCTTTTTCAGATGTTGGTTCTATCAATCTACAATATGTTCCTTTATAATCTTCAAGGTGGCTTTTTCTCATAACAAAGCTTGTAGTTTGAACAACTTCTCCTGCTATCTCATCAAATGCCCTTGCTCCAAGATGTGCCATACTAATTATGTCAGATAATAATATTTTCTTACGTAGCTTCTCATACGAAGATATAAATAGCCAGGAATGCATTGTTATCATTGCTTGGTATCCGTTTACTTTCAACATTTCCTTGCATCGCTCAATAAATACCGCAAATAAATCCGTTTTACTATCCGGATAATTTTCTTTGACATAATCACTTAATTTTGCACCGGCATTACTTACCGGCATATACGGTGGATTGGTTACTACTACATCATACTTTTGTACAAGCATTATTGCCTGCTTCAATATAGGCTTGACCGTTGCAATGGCTTCATTGCAATTCGACTGATGTATTAAATCTCCATCATATTTATGCGTTTCAAGATAGTCGATTTGATTTTGAATATTTTGCAAATCTTCTTCTGATAGTGAAACATTCAAAACGCTACCATATTCACTGGCATACTTAAATTCAGTTATAAGCTGTTGAGTAATGGATTTATAATCGTCCATTTTTTCAAGTGCATACTCGGATAAATCATTACTGCTTTGAATGTAGCAGAGATTAGGCTCTATTCCCGAAGTTAGTATTCTGCGGTTATACTGACGAGCTTTCATCATAATTGCAAAATATGCAAGCTGATATGCACGTTTATCAATATCAAGACCAAAAATATTATTTTTCAATATACTACGTGCAGCATCTCTCTGCGTATATCCATAGTTCTCATATATCTGCATAAGTACATCAAAAGCATACACAAGAATATGACCACTACCCATACATGGGTCTATTATCTTAATGCTTTCCGGTACTAATTCTTTATATGTTGATTTAATTTCTTCAAGTTTAGTTATGATATCCGATTCTTGTTCTGCTTCATCAACATAATATTTCCAAGTATTTTTCAAAGAATTATCCGGATGTCCCTCTAACCAAATTTTGCCCAGTGAATTTTCAACCATATAGCGAACAATCCAATCCGGTGTAAAAAGTTGTGTTGCCGCCGGAATTTCTTCTTTTGATATTTTCTTGCCGCTTGCTCGTCCAAAAACTGCTGCTTTTGGTTCAATATTATAATATTGATACAACCAACCAATAATTTCGACCTGACCATCAGCTTTTATTTTTCCATCATCGGTATACATTTCATCGTTAATGCGGAAATCAACTTCTTCAATATCGTTCACAAGATGATATATAATTCCATCTGGGTCTGTAAACGGAATTGTAAGCAATAGTTCTGAGTAATCATCTGTCTTTTCAAATAAATCAGGTAAAATATCGTGAAGTTTATTGCACTGCTTAATGAAAAGAATACGGAACAACTCATCTAGTTCATTATCGTCTTTCAGTTGTATTATTTTATCCTGTTCAGATAATGTAAATTCTAAATCGGTATCAAATGGTGCCGTTACCAAATCAGGCTCTTTTTTTGCTTTATTTTCAGAAGAAAGCACACGAACACCGGAAGGCAAATAATCATTGACTTCCATAAAACGAATCGCAATTAAACGATTGAACCAAGTATATGCAACTTCTTCAACCAGATATCTAAATGCTTCTTTATAATTTTGAATATCTCTTTCTTTTTTCTTAATCACACTGACTAATGTATTACGCTGTTCAATCTCATCGCTTGAAATCTCAACATAATTCTTCGTTCCAATATCAAAAAAGTGCAAGTCTTTTGTTGACTGAGGTAACTCATCTGCAATTCCGTCTTCTGTGATACCAATCATACTTGCCTTATATTTGATATCTGATATAAGTTTTTCCCTTGCCCATACAGAAAAATTTTTTATTGCTGTTTTATTCATCTTGCTTTCTCCATCTCTTATCTAATAAAGTTTTCAAGCTGTTGCAGTAACATACCCCAATCTGCTCCGGTAACTGCTCCGGCAGCAAGCGTTACTGCAAGTTTCATAGAAAAATCGCCTGCAAACTTTTTGATACCTACAAGAGCTTTTCCTATACGGTTCTTTTTCGGATTATCGGTTTTCAACTGTTCCTGAACCATTTCCAAATCATCTTTTACATTCTCAATTTCTTCTGCATCAACACCTTGTATCTCAGGCAATGAAGCAAGTAATTTGTCAATTAACTCAAGCATAGAACTTGTATCATTTGTAGTGTTATAAGTATTTATCACGCCACTGTTCTGCTGACTCGCAGAGCCATTGACAGTTTCAATATTCTGAATATACGTATTTCCTCCCATAGCTTTTGCCTCCTCGTCAAGAACAATCATTTCCATTGAAAGCTGGTCGTTGATAAAATCTATAAGCGGCTTAAATGCCATTTCAAGGAAGCTTTGAATATTATCATTGATTTTTCGGCTCGACCAACAATATCTCATTGATTGTCCCTGAACATTTACTTTGTCCTCATTATTTATAAATGTCAGATAATCATACTGTGCTTTAATATGGCACGCTTCATCTTCAGGCGGATTATAGTCTGCCCAACCTGAACAGCCTATTGCATAGCACTTCTTAAAGTCATAATCGACACCTGATATTTTATCCTGAATGATTCCAGATATTAACTCGTTTCCATCTATAAATTTCAGAAAACGAGAAAGGTTTATATCTGCTGTGTCATTAGTGCTATTAAGCAAATTGCTTGATAATCTACGAAATTCTAAACTCAGTTTTCTTAATTCTAATCGGTTCATATATCCACCCCACAATACGGACAAAATACCTTCGCTGCTCCTGCACAATAAAGTACCTTTACTCTGCGACCACAGCAAGAACACTTAAACTCTGTTTCTGTGGTATCCTTATCCTTTAATTCTTTCGTTGCAACCTTTTTCAATGGCTTATAATCCATTTTTATCTTTATCAAGCCTTTAGAACGATTAAGCGACCTTTGCATTTTCTTAAAGGTCTTGTTCAATTCTTCTACCATATAGTTATAAGCGATTGCCTGTGCCTGCTCGATTACCTCTGCTGATAGAAATTCATTCTTTTCTTTCGCCAGACCGCAGTAAGGGCAAAACAGTTCTTCAAAGGGCTCATCGTCATTTTGATATTCTCCGGCTTGCAACTTAAATTCTGAATTGCAGTATGGGCATTCGAAAGTCACATATCCTTCGCTATCTCCCTGAATAGATATTGTAAAATTTTCTGTTGACAAGGCTTACACCTCCCAATCTCTTAGAACTCAATATTGATAATCGTATCTTCTTCCAGTGTATTCATCAATTTCTGCTCAAGTTCTGCAACGTACTTCTTAACATCTGCTTCATTCTCAAGCTGCCAAGTAGTTGCATTATTGATAGATTTAATGCTGACAGTTTTCTTTCTCTTTACCTTTGGAGCAGGTGTAGCCGGAGCAATCGTTTCTCCGCCATAGTTTCCGGTTTCTGCAACGTGAGCAGGCTGTTCTGCTGCAATGATTTTCGCTTCTTCCTTTTCAATCTCATTTAAGCAACGGACTTTTAGTGCGTCTGCTTCCACTTTGATATTTTGCAGTGTAGCCACATTATTACAGCTCGTTGCCTTGTCACTGATTTCTCTGAACAGATTTACATATTTATCAGCCAATTTATCGTGGCATTTCTTATCTTGCAATTCTTCAAAAACACGCTGTCTTGCTTCCTGAATGGCATTATCTATCGGTTTCTGCATTTCGTTAAGGAGTTTGCTGTAAAGATTGATAAATGTATCCAGTAACTCCGGTAATTTAAAGATTTCTGAATAAGGAACAGATTTCTTCAAAATAGACTTGATATCTGCAACAACTGCTTCAATCTCACTATTTACAATGAATGTCTTACTGTCATCATAAATCTTCATCAGCTTCAGTGCTTTATCAAATATGCCTTTCTGTTCTCCCGCAAAGAACTTCTTAACAGGCTCATAATCCTCAGCAAAATCGAGGAAATCATCTTTTTTATGGTCAATACCTGCAAAGAACTCATTGGAATATTTCATTTGCAGAACATCAGCTATCAGCTTTTTACCGGAAGCAATAAGCTGTTTGCCCGGATATGCAGACTGTGTCGCATAGTGAATATCCAATTTTTCAAGGTCATTCTTCAGATTTGATGCGTAACCAAGAAAACTTCTCATAATCGCATCGTCATCATCACTTGCCGAAGTAACATTAAATAATTCTTTCATTACTGTACGGACAGATTTCTTCTGTTTTTCATTCGCTTTTACACGCTTTTCGGTCATCAGTTTTTCATTGAACTCTTTGCGTGTCAGACAACGGATAATTTCTTCCGGAGTCTTTGAAAGTAATGTCACTGCGTCGTTATTAACGAACATTGCAATTTCGCCATCTTTGAACAACTTAGCGACAAGCCACTGCACATCGGCTTCTACAAATCCATATGGTGCTTTCAAGAAGCGTTCCAGAATGGACTTCATAGAAGTTTTCATATGACGCTGTGTGTTTAAAGCGATATAGTCATTAACATCGTGAAGAGCCAATTCATTCTTTGCTGTATTTGTACCTGCAAGAGTAAGCTGCTGTCCATTATTCTTGAACAGTGTGCGAATATCCGACTCACTCATTGCCGCATCAATATAAGACAATTTGTGATAAACTGTGGAAACCAACTTACCGAGTGCTTCATTTATCTTAGAAGCAATTTCCTTTGCTCCGCTCTGAATTTTATCGCCATTCACGTAAATTTCTGCATTCTTCAAGCTTTCGGAAAGGAACAGCTTTGCAGCTCCGTTTCTCTCACGCATTTCCACCTTCTTAGCTTCCTTAATGCTTTCAAACTGCGTAACTGCATTTGTAGCATCAAAACGGATAAATTTTTCTATCTGCAAAGCAGAACGGATTTCATCGAGGAATGTTCTGTCGTCAGGCAATACTACAAGCACACAACTTGACTGACCGGACAGAATTCTCATTGTCGTTTCATCTGCTCGTTCATCGCTGTTCGGAGTAAGAATTTTCAATGTTATATCATTATTCTGATTTGCCTTATATGGTTTATCATCGACAACCTGATTAAAAGCAAACGCATATCTTCCGTTGAATGCCGGGTAGCGATACTTCTTTTCACCATAAAGACCATCAAAAATCATTTCAGATACTTTGGCAATAACTTCTCCGGAATCTACATTCTGCGATTCAATCGCTCTGTTAATTTCCTGCTCCTCATCTGTCAGGAACACATAAATATCCCCGTTCTTCTGAACCAAAGTCTGACGAACAAGTCGTTTCAACGCGTCCTCTACCTGCTGTGCAAGAGCCATACGGTCATCATTTACATTCGATACCATAAGACTTGTGATATTCTCAATATTTGCTTTGATTTCCTTAACGTACTTAATCATAAAGAGTGTTTTCAGTACATTAACATCAAAGCATTCTTTTTCGTGATTCGGATTCAGATACTCATTATCTAAGGCACGGGAAATAACACCCTTATGAGAATGGTCAAGGAATTGCTCAAGGGCGTCATAGAACATATTAAATGGCACAATCGTTCCCGGCTCATCGTTCATAACTTTTACGGCAGATTCTTTAAACAATGCAAGCATAGAGCGCTCGCCTTCTGCCAGATGCTTACCAGATGCACCGTGAGTACGAATGGAAGTCAGCACACTTCCAAGTAAATTAAACTGATATGGAATAAACGGATAGATGTCCGCAAAATTTTCTCTATCGGAATATAATTTCTTTTCAACACCATCATTGAACAAAATCAGGTTTTTGATGACTGTCGCCTTATCATCATAAAGAAGTGTAAGCGTCTGTTTTCCTGCTTCGTTCTTTTCAAGGATTCTCTTTTTGATTACTTCATCAACATTGGCAGATGAAAGAGAAAGTCTGGTGTCAAAACGTCCCTGAATTTTCGAGAAATCATTTCCCTTTGTTTTTGTAATCGAATCAATATCCTGCTGACTTGTTACGATAATCCAAGCCTTGCCGCCGCAGGCAGTACCCAAATCTTCTGTTACAGTCTGAAGATTCAGCATAAGTTTAGAATCGTCGCCTATGTACTGTCCAATCTCATCAATCAGGAATACGATATGATGATTGCTCTCTTTTTTATCAAGGTATTTTTTTACAAGTCTGGCGAAATCCTCAACCTTATATGTATATTCTCCGGTAGCTTTCTCACACCAGTTTCTACCGGCTTCTATGCTCATAAATCCAATCTCATCAAGGACTTCTACCACATCGTCCTGAATGAAATCAAAGTCGCTGCGTGCTTCCTCCCAAGCAGAACCAAAGCTATCTTCAAATTTTTCTTTGAATAAATTGTACTTTCCTTCTTCTGTCAATTTGCGTTCCAAATCTGCAAGGAACGGATTAGAGCCACTAAATCCCTGCATTTCATTGAATACATTCTGCAATACAGAAACAATGGCAACCTTAGACTGCTTACCATTCACTTCGCTTTTAGAGTCAATGTTGAAAAGGACAACATCCGTCGGTATCGTACCAGCCAGTTTCATATCTGCAAGCACCATCTGGTCAGAAATTTTATTATCATCTATGAAGTAGTCAATCGCTTTCTTACCGCCAACTTCTTTATTTTCAAGGAGATAGGATAAAATCTTCAGGAAGTGAGATTTACCACTTCCAAAGAAACCAGAAATCCATACGCCCATCTTGTCTGTATTTCCAGTAATTCCTCTCTTATAGCTCGCAAAGAAATCAGAAAAATGCTTCTGAAGTTCTCTTGTCACAACATATTCTTCAAGCTCTTGCTTAATATTTGCATCGTCATCCTGTCCAACTTTGATTACGCCTTTAATATCTCTGTCGATAGGCTTTGAAAACATATTCTTGATAATCATATTCCCTCTCCTCTTAATCCACGAGTTTGAATGCTCTGTAATAGTTATCGTCCTTTATCTCTCCAAACAGCACCAGTTCCTGACCGTCATAATTGCCCGGATAAAACAGTACTACCGGAACATTATCTATGACCTGATGTAAATTATTCAGTACCGTATGTGAACGCAATATCGGATAGCACTTTCCAATACCAGTAATAAACACAACTGCTTTCTCCGGCGTATTATCCCTGATATGATTCACTATCAGACTGTCTGATGATGTTATCCTCAACATATTGCTGATGGATTTTGATACTCTCTCAAAGCCTTTTGTCTTTTCAAACTGATAACACTTTTCTAAATATCCTTTTTTGATAAGAATATCAATCATAATGTCGTAAAGGTCAAACACTACAACTCTGAAATCATCATCTGAGTTTTCACTTTTTTTCTTGATGTATTCTATCCTCTCACGGATATACAATTCTTTTTCAGACGGATAATCAAAGATATAGTATCCGACTTCATTACCTAACCCTTTGTTCTCTCTAAACGAGGGTTTTTGTATCATTTCTTCTGCTTTATCTAATCGTTCATCAAGCGACATCATTTAGTCCACCCCCGTAATTGCCTTAATCATTGCACTCTCTCCACACGCTTCTAGATAACGTTCTAAAGCAATATCAAGAATTGGTGGCGTTATTGTTTTCTTTTTCTCAACAGCCGTTAAAAGGTTTGCATCTGTCAAATAGTTAAAATATATCGAGCGAAGCCTGCGTTTTGTACCATCTGTCCAAACTGCAATATCTTCACTTTGAATTTCTTTATTCTTGAAAAAAATATTTACATCTGCATCTTCGATTATCGGAATACCAAGTATATTTTTTTCTCGATACACTTCAAACATAAATTCAAAGAACAACCGGTCTGACCTGAGAATGGCAATCAAATTGATTACCTTTTGGGTTGCCAAGTCAGACGTACAAAACAAGTCAATCAATGTCTTATCCAATCTTTTTGCTCTATTCCAAATGTATCCATATATTCTTTTGGCTCGATACTCTTTTGCCGCACCAAAAAGATTTTCTTCTATACACATTTTTTTAATTTCTTCTTCGGACTTTCCATCGTCAATCAGCTTGATGACCTTCTTCATTTCAACAAACCAGAATGATTGGGAAATTAATCCTGCACTATATGTTTCTTCTACCATCTAATTCACCCTTTTGGTGGACATTAAATCTTTTAATATCCAATTTTATTTTTTGACTGGAAGCAATGTTTCTTCTATTCGTCTAATATAACTTCACATATATCTCCAATATCGCAATGGAACACTTTACAAATTCTCATCAGGACATCAAGAGATACTGTTTCGTTCTTATTCAGCTTCGTCGCAACAGATGATGAAATTTCCGCTGCACGCATTAAATCCTGCCTTTTCATCTGATTATCAATCATAAGTTTTTGAAGTTTATTATAGCTTATTCTCATCTGTAACTCTCCTTTGTATTCTCCGTTTCTTCTGGTTACAGTTACTCGATTAACATCATACCATAAATAATCTATTTTTTCAAGATATGGACGTTTATTTACAACTCGTCATTGATTAGGTGTCATTTTTTACTAACACCTAACAGCAAGGTAATTCAAAGCAAAAAAAGAAAGCTCGTCGATTAGGACGAACTTCTGTGTTTTATGGAAGTATTTGCTTTGACTGCTTCACAAGTGTATCTATGACTTCATAAATTCTGTTTCTATCTTCAGGAGCAAGTTTTTCAAGTTTCTCATTCAGCATAGAGTTCTTGACTGTGTATCCCGTTTCCAAGACATCTGTAAGAACCATATCCGATGATACACCTAAAGCATTTACTATCTTTATGAAAGTTTCGAGTGACGGAATTTTCTCTCCACGCTCAACCATACCAATATAATTTGTTGTCAAGTCTGTTTTCTCAGCCAAATCTTCTTGGCGTAATTTCTTCGCAAGTCGAAACTTTCTTATATTCTTGCCGATTGTATCGAGCTTCATCACATCACCTCCCTTAGTGTGTTTCCATAACTAATAGTATAGGTTAAGTCGATTTCAAATCACACGCACCAAAAGGAAGTCAAACCAACTATTAGTGATGATTCCCAACTATTTTTATGTTATACTATAAAAGTAGTAATTCACGATTGTTAATGGCGAAAGACAAATCACAACCCAAGAGCCAGGTTAAACAATCTCCATAGAATAAACTTAGGGGTAAAAAGGAATGGACGAACAAAAGATAATATTCAGTAATCGGTTTGAAAAAGAGAAATTTGAGGATTACAAAACAGATTTGGGAACTGGCAACACAATCACTCCTGACTTTACGGAAGCTGATGATTTTTTGAAATTCATACAGAAGAACCGCAGAAGTGTTCCAAGTAAAGAACGAATTGCTGATAAAGATAAGTTTATCAAAACAGTTTACGAGCTATCCAACAGCTTTGAAATTGACGCTGACCTGATAGAATTTGCCGAGGGATATATCGCCAACATCTATGTAGATTATGCCTGCTACACTGGATATATCAAGAAATTATTAGCAATTCTTTTTATCCTTGCCGATGATATTTCCTTTTTAGACGGCAGTAAAGAAAATGTCGATATGCTTTTCAGCTTCACTTATCACACACACCATATTTTCCTGAATAATAGAGAAACAACCGATTTCTCATAATGTACCCGATGGCTACTCAACTGAGCAGCCATCTTTTCGATTTTCCAGACACCGTCTGGAATTTTTAATACGCCGGAATACCGTATCCATAGATATTGCTGCTTCCGACTGCGTACTGTCTTTGCTTGCAGGCGTCGCCTGAGTTACCCTCTACGGTATAAACTGTGCCATTCTCACACTTCTCTACGATACCAACGTGGTCTGTTGTACCGTCGCCTTCCCAATCAAAGAAGATAATATCTCCTGCCTTTGGTTCATAAGTGCGGTTTTGCCATTTTCCATTTGACTTAAACCAGTTTGCACCGTCCACACAACCTGCAAATTTCGGAACAAGTCCGCTTTCAATATACCCGCATTGGTCAGCACACCAAGATACGAAGCAGGCACACCATTCCACTCGGCTGTCAAAACCATACCAGCTCCAGTAAGGTTGTCCGCCCTGATTGCCTACCTGCGTCAAGGCAACCTCAACAATCGCCTGATTGCTTCCGGCAGTAAATGCTCGTCCGTATGGATAATATCTCAGAACGTGAGCCGGATATTGAATATCTCCGTAACTGTCCCAACCAAGCCTTTGTGCCTGCTGAGTGGAAAACTCCACGGCATTGGCATAAGAATAACCGCCATACTTTGATTTTGCCCAAGAGATATATCCGTTACCGAAATTGTAGCCTTGCAAGGCAAGTTTGATATGCTCCATATCTATCGGACTTTCCACTTCTGCCGAAGTAAGAGCCGCTTTCAATTCCTGAACTCCACACTGGATAGAATATTCAGGGTCTTTAATTCCATTGGGTTCGTGCGGATACTTCGTATTGAAGCTTCCTTCTGCTGCCTGCATAGGGTCAAGTCCTCTGCCGCCGCTTTCCTGCATCATAACCGCCTTGATAAGTTCTACATACTCAGGAATGCCGTACTCTTTAGCATATTTCTGTATGATAGGTTCATAGGCTTCTACCTCTGCACTTACCGGAGTATAAGAATTACTGTCACTTCCTCCTCCAAACATTGCTACGGCAGCACCAAACAACACGACAATCATAATAATCAGCACCGCTATCCAACCGCCTGCTGCGATTGCTGCTACAAGTGCTTTTGTCCCTGCAATAATCGCTTTGACTGTCGCAACAGTAGCTTTCGCTGTGGCTTTGACGGTATCTGCTGTGGCTTTCGTTGCTTTCTTTGCCGCCTGAGCCGCTTTCTGTGCTGCTTTGGTTGTTGTTTTTGCTGTTTTCTGTGCTATAATGGCAGCTTCCTTTGTGGTCTTAATAGAAGTCTTTGCCGTTTGTTCCGCAGTCTTGACCGACCTTTGAACAGTATTGGTTGCACCTTTCGATATGGTCTTGACTGTCGTATTTCCTGCTGACCTTGCAGACTGCTTAATTGTTTTCTCCGTATGCTCCAGAGTTCGGATACTCTGTTTTCCGCCAGGATTGACCGATTGTTTCTGAAGCTGTTTCTCTGCACGCTTGGTCTTGAAATTCTCAATTCCCGTTTTGGCTTTCTGATAATTCTGTCTTGTTTCACGCACACCCCATCTGCCGACTTTATCCACACGGTATGCTGTTTCGTGAATCGCCCTATCCGTTGCCGCTTCGATTTTATCGGAAGCATATTCCTCTGCGGAATGTTCCGAAGCATTCGTGGAATGTTCTGCCTTATCTTTCGTCATCACATAGGCTTTCTTCATTCGCTCCGTTACAACTGCTGCCTTATTTATGGTCTTGATTGTACCTTTGCTTGTATCTCTTGTTTTTATATCAGCCATCGGTTTCCTCCTTTCTCGAAAA